>DOZG01000058.1 GCA_003518125.1 Patescibacteria group bacterium | reverse complement strand
TTGGTATAGCGTAGTTGATGATGGGAATTATACAATACAAGAGAAGAAGTGGTTAAAGCTTGTAATGTACTGTGAATCAGGTTGTAATGCAGAGAGTGACAAGAACCCAGTTTATAAGGGATTATTCCAATGGCATCCAAAATATTGGAATATCTTTTATCCCAAAGATAATATTTATGATGGGTACTCTCAAATCGAAAATACAGTACGAAAGATAAGGAATGGTGTAAATTTATATGCATATTGGCCAATGTGTCATAAAAGGTATGTGACTAAATATGGTGAATTTATCAGATAGTTAAGACTGCCAGCTATAGTATTCACAAAGATCTTGAGGTATTTCTCCCAAAAATCTAGAAGGTATTTGATTAGTATATCCCTCTCTAGTACGTCTTCTTTCCGCAAATATCATATACAATTTCTCTCTTGCACGAGTAATACCAACATAACAAAGCCTCCTTTCTTCCTCTAGTTCATTCTCATCTGTAAACGATCGTGAATGAGGTATTATTCCCTCCTCCATACCAATCATAAATACATAATCAAATTCTAAACCTTTTGATGAGTGTAAAGTCATCAAATTAACATTCATACCACTCCCATCCTTATTTTTGTTCTGTTCCTGTTCAATCAATGCTATCTCTTGCAAGAATATTTCTAAGGATTCATCCCTATACTTAGACACATAGATATTAGCAACATTCTTCAATTCCTCAATATTGTCTTTCTTGTACTGAGCCTGTTCACTACCATCATCAATATATTCCAAATATTTGGTCTGAGAAAGTATATTCTCTATTATTTCCAGAACATTTTTACCAATTGAATTAACATAAATACCACCAAAGATTGTAACTACAGATTTGAATTTGTTAATCTCATCAATATACTGTTCAATACTTCTCAATTTTGACTTATCAAAACTTATACTTTTTTCATCCTTCATATTACTGATTAAATATGCCCCTACAAGTAATTCTCCCAACGTACAGTGTACTGTTTTGGCAATATTATGTAATTTAGCAACACTCTTTGGTCCAATCTTCCTACTTGGAACATTAAGTACTCTACCCAAACTTAATTCATCTTTAAGGTTAACTACAAATCGTAGATAGCTAAGAATGTCTTTAATCTCTCGTCTATCATAGAATCTAAAACCTCCAACAAGTTTGTAAGGTAATCCATTCTTCAGTAATGTTTCTTCTATAATTCTTGACTGAAAATTGGTACGGTATAAAACTGAAATACTTGATAGATTTATACCTTTTCTCCTTAGTTCATTTATCTCATCTATTACATACTCTGCCTCTTCCTCCTGATCCCTTGCTTGATATATTGTTATCTCATCCCCATTCCCTTTTTGAGTCCATAACTGTTTATCAATTCTTGCATTGTTTTGTTTAATTACTGATACTGCAGCATCTATGACATTTTTTGTTGATCTGTAATTTTGTTCTAGTTTTACTACTTTTACATTCTTAAAATCATTTTCAAATGACTGGATATTTTTTATATCTGCGCCTCTCCATGCGTATATCCCTTGATCATCATCACCCACTACACAAAGATTTTTATATTTCTTGGATAGTAATCTGGCAAATTTATACTGTACTGCATTAGTATCTTGATACTCATCAACCATTATATATCTAAACTTCTCTTGATAATGCTTTAATACTTCTTCATTCTCATTAAATAATTTCACTGTTAGGAAAAGTAGATCTCCAAAATCCACACTGTTTTGAACAAGTAACTGTTTCTGATATTGTGGATATATTTCTGCTACAATGTCTTCGATAAAGCCACCGTAATGTCTTGGGAATTCCTTTGCAGATATGAACTCATTCTTAGCACAAGATATGAAATAGGCTATAGATTTGGGTTTTATCTGTTTAATATCTATATCTCTTTCTAAAAGCAATTCCTTTACCAAGTTCTCAGAATCGGATGTATCGTATATGGAAAAGTTTCGTGTTAATCCAAACTCTTTTGCATTTTGTCTAAGGATCATGGCCCCAATTGAATGAAATGTACCAATAGTTGGTACTAAACCCTCTTGTACCCCTATTTCCTTAAGTAGTTCAAGTACCCTATCATTCATTTCTCCAGCAGCTTTCTTAGTAAAAGTTACCGCTAGAATATTAGTGGGGGATATAGATTTCTTTGATATAAGGTATGCTATACGATTAGTAATAACCCTCGTTTTCCCAGATCCTGCACCTGCAAATACAAGTAATGGTCCCTCTGTATGTTGTACAGCTATCCTTTGTTGTGGATTAAGTCTAGACAGTATTACATCACCATTACTCATGTGATTGGAGTACTAAATAAAAATATTTACTTGAGTTATATCTCTCTGACATACTTGCTATATACCCATCCTTCTTTGCTCTGTCCAAAGAGAATCTGATACCAACCTTCTTCCTCTTTGAGTACAATATATACTTCTCCATCCTTTGCAATTTCAATTTTCTCACAGCTATACCATCTACACTCTCTAATATTTACATAACCGTATTCAGGAGATATAATCTTTACTAATTTATTATCCCCCTTCTCAACAGTAAATGATACTTCAAACTCAGAATTTGTAAACTCTTCTCCTTCAAATTTATGAAGATTGAAAACTTCAGAGTTTTCTCCTGGAAGAACTTTAGGATCAAGATTGAATGTTAACTCAATACTTTCCCCAGGTAAAACATATGTGTCAGATGGGATATGGACTGGTTTACTAAAACTATCCCATTCTATATTTACAGCATATATACTTTCTTCCGAATCTTTTACAGATATATATATTGGATACTTATCAGAAAGCCATACAAAATCATTTCCATTTTTAATTGTGACCTTTACTGAGAGAGTATTCCCTATCTCCACACTCTCTTCATATTCAACATTTTCTATCTCTGCAATATATTCCACATGTTCTCTTTTACTAATCTCCCAGTTTTCTAAACCACTTGTAATGGACGCCGAAAAGAAATTACTGGCATCTACTAACTCAAGTTTCGAAAGGGAGTCTTCAGATTCTGTGATGTTGTAAGAGTAAGTATCATATTGTGTAATCCCATATTTAAATGATAGATCATTTGCAATCTCCAATATCGCAGCTTTTGCTTTATTGCTCACCACAGGATTGTTAGATAGGTATGCAACTACAATATATTTTCCATCTGTAAGTTTTATCGCATCAAGTTCTTGTGTCTTAAAAATATCCCCGTTTTCATTGATAGCGTAATGGAATGGTATGTTCCCAAGTTTAAGTTTGGTAATTGAGTAGTAATATATTAAATCTAAATATTCTTCTGTACTGAGATTGAGTATGTCATAGTTGCCTTCTATCTGTGTAAAAAGAATTTTTGTTGATTCCTGATATTGATACTGTACACCAGCGACAAGTGAAATATCAAAATCTGAATATGAATCACTATATCCTAGTATAGGGGTAGCTAAGATAGTTAAAAAGAAAATAGATAATAGAATGGTTTTAATTTTCATACTACATTGTACCAACTATTCTATACTTTTGACATATTCTGGATCCACTGCATTAATGAATCCTAAGAATGGAAGTGTGTATAGCTGTTCCTCGTATTCGACATCACATACTCCAGAGATTTCATAGGAGTAGTATATGTAATTCTGAATACAGTTGGCAAAGTAAAGAGTAGGTTTGATTTCGTTTATAGAACAACTCTCATATCTAAATTCAGACTCTACTATCTCATATGAGAACTCATCAGTAACTATGATTAAACTAGTATCCAACACCATATTCTTTGGATATTCTGAGTTAGAAAGATATGAATCCAAAAGGTCTGTGTCGTTGATCATGGGTACTACATACTCAGATTTCTCAATTTGTGCTAACAACACTCTTGCAGTACTAAGGTAGCCATTTTTAACTAGAAAATAGTCAGAGTATCCATATCCCGTTTTAAGTTCTTTCTCATCCATTAATCTGTTTACCCTATACATATCAATTTCTTCACCATCATCAATTACTGGTTCTGTGTATTTAATTGAAGGATTAAGGTAGCTTGATATAAAACGATCAATGGATGTAAACCCAATTGATTCAGGACAACAGGAGAGATTTATAGTGAGTACGGTTGTATCAATGTCATATACTAAAACATCCATATCATCTTTTCTCCATCTTACTAAATTCTCATCTGAAACTTTTTGTAAATCATCATCAATCTCAGATGCGAATGAATCCAGATACTCTGGTATGCTATTTGCGTCACAGAGAAAGAGGGGAGAATTTTCTGTCTCTAATGCCACATTATTCAGACTTAAATGATATTCCTCTTTGTTATTAAGGTATGGATTACCATCAACTAATGTATCTTTCAGTACTTTGGACCTAGTAAGAACAAGGATGAGAATCCCTATACCTATAAGTCCTAGCCATCCTATTATTATTAAAATTTTTACTGTTTTTTTATTCATATTTTTATTCATTATTTTGAACTAATCCCTACACAAGGTGGGCAATCTGCTTCTGATTGAGGTCCATTTACACAACCCATATTAACCAAAAAGAGAATCGGATCTATGTATTGACCATTATGTGTAATAGTAAGATGTAGGTGAGCCCCTGTCCAACAAAAAAAGTCAGTTGCTTCCCCAGCCTCGGGATTCAGAGTCGTTATTTGTTGAGGGTCGTCTGCAACTAATTCAGATGGTAGTTGATATATATATACTACTGGCTCTCCCCCTTTATACGTAT
>DOZG01000040.1:3240-4488 GCA_003518125.1 Patescibacteria group bacterium | reverse complement strand
AATAATGCAACACCATAAAGGCTTTCTAAGGGGGTAGTGTACAGGTCTATAAGGGACCAATGAAGTTTGGCGGGAGAAACAGGACTCTCACGAGATATACTAAACCATCCAATTTAATCATGGATTTTACTTACTTTAACATACTTTCAAGTATTAGTGATAATTCTATTTAAGTTTCTTAATTAACTGAGTAGGGGTTTTTACAAAACCTGTAAACAATATATTTCTACAACCCTCTTCTGTATCTTCCTCCAGTGCATATATTGGTTTGTCACAAGCTACAGAGTATCCCATCTCTAATGTTGTACTGTTTCCAATATATCCTCCCTTGTTATATACAAAAACAACATCAGCCTTCTTTATCTTATAGAAATGATCATGTGTTAATCCTAATAATACAAATCTTTTGTATGACTCAGATAGAGCTTTCCATTCTTTTCCACCACTATGTAAATTGGGTTCATATACAACTACGCCTTTTTCCTTTAGTTTCTTAGCAAACTCTCTCATTTCCTTTTTAAATTTACGAGAGCCACTAATTACTACAGATTTCATAATATGATTATTTAATATATTTTAATTCTTTCATCTTCTTTATTGCTTTTGCATAAACAGGTTTCATATAAGGCTCATCTGCTATTTCTACCATCTTTTCTATTGGTACCCATTTGACTCCACTGTTCTCATCCTCTTGAATATGTAATTTTTGATTCTCACCTGCTTCTAATATGTATGCTATGGATAAATGTACATGTGCAGGAACATACTCACCTCTTTTAGTATGCCCAAGTACGGGTAAAGTATCGAGTATAAAAATATCTTTTGACAGTGGTTTTATATTTTCTATTCCAGATTCTTCTTTGACTTCTTTAATTGCAACACGGAGTAAATCAGAGTTTCCATCGGCATGACCTCCTAACCATCCCCATGAGTTATATATATTGTGGTGAATCATTAAAACTTTTGATCTTTCTTTGTTTAAAACGAAAGCGGATGAGCATATGTGGCCGTATTCATTTTCTCTTGAAAGGCAGTTGTCAAAAGAGTTAAGATATTTAATAAATACCTCTTTGTCTTTTCTCTCTTGTTTGTTATATGGTTTGTAATCTTGTATTTGTTCTAAGAGATTCATAATTACAGCTATTTTACAAGTTAATATATATGATAGCAATGTAAACAAGCTACACATGTTATCTACAGAAAATATAGTAGGGTAAACGAGAGTGTAACGGAGGGCAAAGAATTAGC
>DOZG01000040.1:0-3177 GCA_003518125.1 Patescibacteria group bacterium | reverse complement strand
GTTTTTTATCTACCAGGCCATAATTTTGAAAACCCGGTTTTTGAGGATCGAAATAATGAGGGTATAAAAGACTTTCTAAGGGGTAGTGTACAGGTCTATAAGGAACCAGAGGATTATGGCGGGACATACACGTCTGTAACCTAAAATGAGACAGTATAAAAAGAGATTTCTATCATTTTGATAATGTGATATCATTCTAGGAAATGGATAAGAGATTAAATAAGATAAGAGAAATTGTTAAAAAAGAGCTTGTTTTTTGTGGTGCACATAATTACGATCATGTTGTTAGAGTCTATAATTTAGCCTTGGAACTTGCTGAAGGAGAAGATGTCGACTTGGATGTGATAAAAGCAGCAGCCCTACTTCATGATATCGGGGGGAAAAAGGAGATAGAAGATCCAACTGGTAAAACAGACCACGCTATAGAAAGTGCGAGGATGGCAGAACATATCCTAATTGATTTAGGATATTCTAAGGATAAAATCAAGCATATTTTAGAATGTATTATTTCTCATAGGTATAGAACTGAAAATAGACCTAAGACTAAAGAAGCGGAAATTGTCTTTGATGCTGATAAGTTGGAGACTGTAGGAGCTATAGGTATTGCTCGGGCTTTTGTATGGGTTGGCAGAAATAATGCTCATATATATAAAAAGGTTGATATTGAGGAATATACAAAGGAGAATTTAGGGAGGAAGATAAAGGGGAGAATCCAAGATAAAACTAAACACAGTCCTCAGATTAACTGGGAGACGAAAGATAAATATATTTTGGATTATTTATATACTGATAAGGCAAGGGAAATTGCAAAGGGGAGAATGGCTTTTTCCAAGAATTTTTTTAAGAGATTAGAAAAAGAAATTAAAGGTAAGATTTAGATTATCTTTTGTTATCTATTTTGTTCCAATATTTACCTTTCACCTTCGAGCCAAGAGGCATTTAATTGAGTCTGTTCTTAGCGATTTTCATCCACCGGGCCTAAATTTTGAAACCTCAGTTTTTAGACCTCAAAATAATCAAGATTTAACAACCTTTCTAAGGGGTAGCGGACGGGTCTTATCGGAACATATTGAATATGGCGGGACATACACGTCTGGAACCCAAAATGAGACAAATAAGACAGTATAAAAAGGGGATGAATTTTGTATCAAATATGCTTTTAGTCTGGATAGCTAGTATCTTCTGATAGTTCTTCAAGCATTATAATTTCTTTAGCCCGAATCTCTTCGCAAACATTTTTACTTATTCCGAGCTTTTTAGTCTGTTCAATGTTATCAAGATCTATATTTGTCCATTTTACATATCTTTCTCCTAGCTTTCCCTCCCATTCATTCTTTTCAGCACGTACAATGAGGCTATCAAGTAGGGAATCAAGGTCATTAATAAACTCCTCTGGATCAAAGTGAATATTAAAACGTCCCTCTTGCTCCTTAAATTTAATTACTTTTAAGTGCTTCATAGGATTTGTAATACCTAAGGACCAACCGACATGATAGCCGGAAGTATTAATTGCTCTAATTTCGTCAGAATGGATTAGGGGGTGACGGTAAAGCATTATTAAGATATTTGCCAAGTTTCTGTAGTTTAGGTTATAAGAACTTAAATCATTTTGAAATATAGCTCTTAAATTTTGCACTGTACTATCGTTGTCGTACAAAAGTGCTCCAATAGATTCGGCAATGGGTAAAGACATTCTGAGTAATCCCCAATAAGGAACATAGCCTTTGGCAAATTTATTGTCTTGTTTTCCACTCATGAACTCCGAGGTAATTAACTCTATTATCGGTAAAACATCATTGTTAAGCCTATTTTTAATATTCTTCAGAGCTTGTACATCATCTTCCATATTCATAATTTTTTACTTATTGCCATTCTAGTACCATAAATAATATCCTTAGGCAGTAGTATATTATAGTTTATTTCTAAGGTATTTGGTATGACTCAAGAAGAAAAGCTTAGAAAAATGCAAAAACGTATGGATTGGGAGAATAAACAGGCAGATAAAGGCGTTGAGCCTTATGCTTCCAATAGAAAACGTATGAGAAAAGTCCTAAATTGTATATAGAAGATGTTAGGTATCAGAAGACAGTAATACAGACTCTCAATAAGCAGGGTGTAAATGCAGAGGGTTATAAGGTTAGTGGTAGGGATAAAAGAGAGAGGTTAGAATCAGTTACACATATGATTAGGAATGGGAATGTGTTTTTCCCAAGAGAGGGTGGGAAGGATTTAATACAGCAGTTAGTGTATTTTGGAGTAGAGAAGCATGATGACTTGGTAGATGCTTTTACAATGGTTTTACATAAGTCTTTGGAGATTAAGTTCTATGAGATACAGACATTTCCAAGATGGATGTTAGGGTTGTAGGTGTTGGAAGAAATATTTAGAATGAGGTAGAATAAACTCAGAAAGAGCATAACTTATAGCAAAAATAGAAAAATTTTAACAACAAAAATATGGCAATAAAAAAATCAATTCTTTACAGTTCACTCTGGGCAAGTTGTGACGAGCTAAGAGGAAGTATGGATGCTTCACAATATAAAGACTATGTCTTAATACTTCTCTTTGTTAAATATGTTACGGATAAATATAAAGCAGATCCAAGATCTTTAATATTTGTACCAGAGGACGGTAGTTTTGATGCTATGGTTAAAGCAAAAGGGTCAAAAGATATAGGTGATCGTATTAATAAGATTATTGGGAAGTTAGCAGAAGAAAATGATCTCAAGGGTGTAATTGACGTCGCAGATTTTAATGATGACACGAAACTAGGTAAGGGGAAAGATATGGTCGATCGGCTTACAAACCTAATTGCAATCTTTGAGAATCCGCAATTAGATTTTAGTAGAAATAAGGCGGGAGGAGATGATCTTCTAGGAGATGCTTATGAATATTTAATGAAGCACTTTGCCACGGAGTCAGGTAAGAGCAAAGGACAATTTTATACACCATCAGAAGTCTCAACAGTAATAGCCAGGATAATTGGTGTGGCAAATGCAAAATCAAAAGATACAACCCTGTATGACCCAACTTGTGGTAGTGGTTCTCTACTTCTTAAGGCGGTAGATCAAAGTCCAGTAGGTTTAACTATCTATGGGCAGGAAAAAGATAATGCAACTGTTGCTTTGGCAAAGATGAATATGATACTACATGATCAACCAACAGCAGATATTCATC
>DOZG01000061.1:6824-8519 GCA_003518125.1 Patescibacteria group bacterium | reverse complement strand
TTTGGTTCTAACTTTGATGGGGTAGTATTTAGAATTAGGTCTACACATACCGCAAAGGAGATTAGGAAATTAAAAGAATTTATTGCTAGTTCAGAGGGTAATACTAAAGTAAAGATTATTCTTAATGGTGAGGATAAATCAATAGTTAGAATTTTAGAGAAGAGAATATCTATGGGTAAGGATACTAAGAAATGGTTGAGGAAGTTTAAATAGAATGGTATTATAGGGTATTAATATATTCTAGATAGAGATATGGTTGAAATAGAGACAGGAAGAGATATATTTTCTCCAGATATGTATGATATTACACCCCCTATGATCAAGGCTTTCGATACTGACAAATTTCGAAAGTATATGGTATCTACATCAGAAGGAGAGGTCCCTTCTGATGATTTTACAGTATATAATGCTACAGTTATATTCCTTAAAAACCTTTTCTATCCCGATCCAGAATTCCAAGAGACATGGATGATTTACTATACCCTTAGGGAACAATTTCGTGTACCACTCGATTTAGACCTTCCAATTCAATTTAGATTACCAACTAATGGAGATGATCCAAGGTTCATAGAATTTAAAGATTCTGTTACTCCTCAAGAAAAAGAGGTGTATATTAGTAATATAAAGAAACTGGGTTTACAACGTTTTTTTGAATTAAGAGAGATAGAGAGCAAGGCTGAGAAATTTAAACACTCTATAGAAACAACAGGTTTACAAAGCTATCTTCTTACAGTATCTCATAAACCTGCTTGTATGCAGGGTGGTTTTAGAGTATTTCATAACGCTATTGGTTTTCTAGAAGATATTATAAACTATGATTCTAAAAAACGGTGTGATATCCGTGGTTATGATGTTAAATCAGAAGGCTATTCACTACGTCCATCACCTCGTGGTCATTACAATAGTGATAAGATTATATTTGAACAACTTGCAGAGAATGATACAAGATTTATTACAATTGTACCTGAGACAGATAAGGAAAAAGATCGTATAGAACAAACTATTGAATTACTAGGACTTGAAAAGATTATTTCTGTTTCTGAAGTAGAAGAATAGGGAATATATGATTCTAGAGGGATTATTGAGAAAACTATAATAAAATGATATTATAGGACACTAAGATAACTCCAATAATGATATGACAGAGAATGGAGATAAGATAGAAGTAAGCAAGTATGGATCATGGATGCGTGCAAGGGCTTACGACCTTAAGTGTAACCTATTAGGGGAGCTACGGTTTAAAGAAGGGCTTGTTTCCTTAGCTAGTGTATCCCTGTCTGAACCTTGTGATTTCTCTTCATTCAATGAGTGTATTGCATTGTTAGTCGATATATTAAACTTTGATTCTGAAGAACAGCGTGATATAGAGGGTAAGACTATAACACAATCCGAATCTCGAATCCCAGAAGTTAAAAATCCTGACAAACGAGTCCCTTATTATAATTATGGAATTACGTTTCTAAATACTAAGGAAGGACCATTTGTAGGACTCATATCAGAAGAGGATTCAGATGAGAGGATAAAAAAGACAGTTGAATTTTTAGGACTTAATGACCAAATAATTGTTTTTTTATCAGGGACAACTACTTCAGCGGATGAAACTTCCTAACACTCTCCTGTGCGAACTTCTCACTAGCATGTACATACCTAGTAGTAGTTTCTAAACTCTCATGACCGAGTAATATCTGTAATGCT
>DOZG01000061.1:6461-6748 GCA_003518125.1 Patescibacteria group bacterium | reverse complement strand
AATCTTCTTCTGTAATCCGCTATCCTCTCCTGAAAGTAGTTAGTAGAAAGCCTAGCACCCTTTCTACTGGTATTTGGACCTCTAAAAGGTATAAAGAGTGCTTGTGAATCAAACCTCTCTAAAAACTTACTTCTTCTATACTCCTCTATCAACCTAATATACTGTCTATTATCATCTCTCCCCTTTAAATCCGAAATAACCTTATCCACCTCTCCAGGCTGTTCATCCTTCGACCTATCTGTAAACGCATACTCTAGTCTAATCCTTAAATATCTATTCAACCAATC
>DOZG01000061.1:4714-6447 GCA_003518125.1 Patescibacteria group bacterium | reverse complement strand
AAATTTATCAATTCTGATATACGCATACCAGAAGCAAACAATATTTCAAGCATAGCTCTATTACGAAGTGCAACCTTCTTATTCCTCTCAAATTCCATAGGAGACTCTATCAGTGATATAAGTTGCTCTTTTGAAGCAAGTTTTTTAACCCTTTTCTTAGTTCTAATCAAAGTAACAGCATCAGGAGGGAAAGGAATATCCCTATCCATACTAATTTGATACTTCAAATATGAGCGAAGTGCAGAAAGCATCCTATTAACACTCTTCTCATCTAAACCACCCTTAGTTCTACACCTACTATTCTGAGGCTTCTCTAATATCCCCAAACTACCATATACCTTTTTGTAAACATCTTCCAGGAAATCCTCCTTGTACTTTTCTATCTCCCTTCCTTCTTTGGTAAGGAATTCTTTTCTTACAATATCTAATGCATCTAAATGTCTTCCTTCTAGAAGATATCCTTTGTAGTTGTTAATATCATTCTTACTCATTACTTCAAAAGATATATCATTTGTGTAGAGATATACTGCTAATATACACAGATCCCTCCCGTAGTTATATATCGTTTGTTTACTGTAAGCATTATTTTGTAAATACAGTAAGAAACCATCTTGATCTGGAAGTTTTGGAATATCCTTAAGTAATGTACTCATACTTAATATTACTACAATATTAAGATGGAGTATAATATGGGGATGAATGAAATATTACAAAACAAATTAGACTCATTACCACAAGTACCGGGAGTGTATAAGTTCTTGGGTAGAAGAGGGGATATTCTTTACATTGGAAAAGCTGTAAACATTAGAACGAGAGTTAATTCATATTTTAAACAAGATGTGAATGATAGGCCAAGAATTAGACAAATGATTCCATTAATTACTGATTTAGAAATAGTTGAAACTAACAATGAGATAGAGGCACTGGTGTTAGAATCAGCATTAATAAAGAAATATAAACCCAAATACAACTCAGACTTAAAGGATGATAAATCATACGCATGGATATATGTATCTACTAAAGAAGACTTTCCTACAGTAAAGATTGTAAGAAGTTTAAATAGTAAAGAGTATAAAAAAGGAAAACTCTTTGGACCATACCCTAGTGGTTTAGCTGTAAAAAGAGTATTTACTTACCTTCGTAGGCTCTACCCATTCTGTACATGCTCTAAAACTCAAAAAGAACCATGTCTTTACTTCCACTTAGGATTATGTCCTGGACCATATCAAGGAAAGATATCTAAAAAAGACTACAGAATAAATATTAATGAGATTGTTAAATTTCTAAGTGGTCGTAAGAAAGGACAGTTAAAAGAAATGAAAAGGGAAATGGAACAGTATTCGAAGGAAAAGAAGTATGAGAAAGCAGCTCAAATTAGAGATAGGGTGAAAGATTTAGAGTATTTAGGTCAGAATATTGAATTTAATTACTACCAAGATATATCCTCATACAAAGCAAAAAGGGAAATATCTAGGAATAAAAGTTTTAAAGAGTTGGCTATGGAATTAGGAATAGAGAATCTTAGGCGTATAGAGTGCTACGATATATCTAATATACAAGGGAAACATGCATACGGTTCAATGGTTGTATCCATAGAAGGAAATTTAAGAAGGGGTCAGTATCGAATATTTAGAATAAAGGGTAAGGATACTCCTGATGATCCTGCAATGCTTAAAGAGGTATTAGAGAGAAGACTGAGTCATATTAGTAAGGATGAGGATGAAAGTTTAGGT
>DOZG01000061.1:1943-4666 GCA_003518125.1 Patescibacteria group bacterium | reverse complement strand
TTCTGGATAGTAAGAGATGGGAAAGTATATAGTATTGATTTGGTAAATCCTTCCCTACTGATAGACCTAAGGGATGAAGCACATAGGTTTGCAATTACTCATTACCGTAAAAGAGCTATTAAAGAGGGTAAAAGATCTGTTTTAGAAAAAATACCAGGGGTAGGGGAGAAGAGGAGAAAGAGGTTGATCAAGAAATTTAAGAATATAGGAAATATAAGGAAGGCAAGTGTTGAGGAAATAGATGAGGTAGTAAAAAATAAGAGAGTTTCAGAGAGTGTTAAGAAT
The DNA here is from genome assembly GCA_003518125.1 of Patescibacteria group bacterium. Classification (GTDB taxonomy): domain Bacteria; phylum Patescibacteriota; class Dojkabacteria; order SC72; family SC72; genus UBA9296. The sequence goes on along the minus strand of DOZG01000061.1, from coordinate 4,381 downwards.
CTTCTCCAAGATATTTAATATTATCAATAATATATTGGTAGAGAGGATCTGACTTATCTTCTGTACTAAGTATGTATGTTACGAAGTTCTTATCATTTTTTAGAATTAGAATATCCATCTGTTGACTACTTGAAGATATTACACCACTAAGAGAAGAATTCCCTCTAAAAGTAGTTACATACGTATTAATTATACTCCATTGTTCAGTTTCAGTACTTAGGGCATCCAGATAATCATTTAGTTGGTAATCTAAAGCTTTACTCCCCCAGTACGCTACTGGGTAAATTGTAATATAGCTTCCAGTTAAAATCTTCTGGAAAGTAACAGCTCTCAGATCTTCAAATTCAGATACTTCGTACCTAATTAGATATTCTTTTGGTATTTTAATTTGCCATGGATAGTCTGGTAGTAGCTCTTGATTATCACTTCCAGCCAATAACATATCTATCTCTATCTCATTACTAATTCTGTTACTGAGTCCATTCTTAGCCTCTTCAATAGTAATATATTCATACCATATATCATTAAACTTAGAGTATATTCTTAATCCTTTTTCACTATTTATCCAATACTGTCCATATTTCTTATCCTCTTCCCCTATCTTAATATCAAGTACTAAGTCCCATCCCTTACTAATTAACTCATTAGCATAGTATTCTTTAACATTCCCAAAACTACTTCTATCCGTTATCTCATATGCACTTTGTCCACTTGCTAGCATATCTTTTACAACTTGGTTATCCATATTGTTAGAGTAGAGGAATATACTGTTTGGATATATTGGTATATCTTCTAATCCTAGTACTGTTCCAATTTCACTATTTTGTTCAATAGGGGTTTTACTGAATATTTTTACTAATCCGAAGATGATACCAAGAAGAAATATAACGATGGTAGTAAAGAAGAGTATTTTTCTAATATTAATTTTTTGTTTAAGTCCTTTCCTTTTTCTTTTATTTCGAATCTTCTTTAAATTCCTATCCTTAGTTTTAAAGAGGACTTTTTTATCCTTAGGTTTACTTTTTCTTTTTCTCATTACTTAAGATTACTTTGTAAGAGATATTTTTTCAATGTTAATGTTTTGTAGTATAATTACGACAGATGCGGGATCGTCTAATTGGTAGGACGCCGGCCTTTGAAGCCGAGAATCATAGTTCGAGTCTATGTCCCGCAACCATTACAGATATATAAATTCAAGTAATAATTATGATGATGAACAACAAACTTGATAATTATGCTTTTATTGATAGTCAAAATCTAAATCTTGGAGTTAAAAGTATGGGATGGGATTTAGACTTTAAGAAATTTAGAATTTACCTTCGAAATAAATATAATGTAACTCAGGCGCTTTTATTTATTGGTCATGTGACTGGAAATGAAAAACTTTATACTACTTTACAAAGGTATGGGTATATTCTTGTATTCAAACCTACATTAGAATTCAAACAAAATGGAAAAGTAAAAATTAAGGGTAATGTTGATGCTGAGCTTGTATTACATTCTATGATTGAAATTAATAATTACGATAAGGCTATTATTGTTTCTGGAGATGGAGATTTTCATTGTTTGATTGAATATCTTGATGAGGTGAATAAATTAGGTCGTATTTTAGTACCAAACAAGAAATACTCGAGTCTCCTCAGAAAATTTACTAAATATATTGTGCATATTCAGTCTTTAAAAGGTTCTCTAAAAAAGAAAAAGACCAAGATCAGCGTTCGATCGAAATCTTAGGCTGCTTAACTTGGTCATCGTGATATGTAATTATATCCTATTCAAATCTCAAAATCAATCGTTAGTTAAAGCAACTACATCCCTAATTTAATATCCTTAATCTGATCTCTAAACTCTGCAGCCTTTTCAAATTGTAAATTTGCTGCAGCTAGTAACATCTTACTATCTAAATCTCTTATTAATAACTTTTTTTGTTTTTCTGACAATGCTTTAATATCAAACTCAACCCTTCTATCTTCTAACCTTTCTTTTTCTACTAACGAATCCCTTATATCCTTCTCAATACTCCTTGGGGTAATACCATGTTCCTTGTTGTATTTAATCTGATACTCTCTCCTACGATTTGTTTCCTTGATTGCGTACTTCATACTCTTAGTCTCTTTATTCGCATACATAATGACTTTACCTTCTACATGTCTTGAAGCACGACCAATTGTTTGGACTAAACTGACCTTAGATCTAAGAAAACCCTCCTTATCTGCATCTAGTATGAGTACTAGAGAAACCTCAGGGAGATCTATACCCTCTCTAAGAAGATTAATACCAACAACTACATCATATTTTCCAAGCCTCAAGTTTCTGAGAATCTCTACCCTTTCTACAGTATCAATATCAGAGTGTAAATACTGTACCTTAATATTTAATTCTTTAAGGTAATCAGTTAAATCTTCTGCCATTCTCTTTGTTAAAGTGGTTACCAAAAC
>DOZG01000061.1:0-1895 GCA_003518125.1 Patescibacteria group bacterium | reverse complement strand
GGATCAAGTAAACCAGTAGGTCTTGTAAGCAATTCACTAACACAATTATTACTATCCCTCAACTCCCATTCTTCAGGAGTAGCGGATAGATATATCGTTTTTCCTTGCTTCTTTCTAAACTCTTTGAAGTTTAAGGGTCTATTGTCATATGCGGTTGGTAATCTAAAACCATACTCAATCAAATTACTCTTTCTTGCCCTATCACCTTTAAACATTCCCCTAACTTGTGGAAGTGTAATATGACTCTCATCTACTAGAAGTAAGTAATCCTTTGGAAAGTAATCAAGTAATGTATATGGAGGTTCCCCTATACTTCTCCCATCAAAATATATTGAGTAGTTTTCCATACTTTTACAATATCCAACCTCAGTAAGCATTTCGATATCATACATAGTTTTTTGTTCTAGTCTTTGTGCTTCTACTAACTTTCCAATATTTTTAAGAAAGTCTACACGCTTTTTAAGATCCCCCTTTATCCTTCCTACTGCATCTAATATGGTACTCCTCTCAAATACTAAAGGTGTGGCTGGAAATATATCTAACTCTTTAAGTTCCTCAACCTTCTGTCTTGTAATTGGATGTATTCTTGATATTGCATCAACCTCATTACCCCAAAACTCAATCCTAATGGGATACTCATCATATGGCATATATATCTCTACAGTATCTCCTGATATTCGAAATTGTTTTCTTTCTAAATCATATGTATTTCGTTCATATCTCATAAAGGTGAGTTGTTGTGCCAATGTATTTAGTTCAATACTTTGACCAACTTTGAAATACATTGCTTTGTTACGGTAATTGTCTGGATTACCAATATTGTAAATACAAGATACAGAAGCTACTACGACAATATCTGTCCTGTTAAGTAATGCATTCATTGCACTAGAACGCATAGCTTCAATCTCTTTGTTTACATCAGACTCTTTTTCAATATATAGATCTTTAGATGGAACATATGCTTCTGGTTGGTAGTAGTCGTAGTAGGATACAAAGTATTTTACTGCATTACTTGGAAAAAACTCTTTGAATTCTTCATACAGTTGTGCAGCTAGTGTTTTGTTGTGGGAGAGTACTAAGGTAGGTTTGTTGTATTTCTCAATCAAATTAGCCATTACAAAAGTTTTTCCAGAACCTGTAACTCCTAGTAATGTTTGTTTTTCTTTTCCAGCTAGTAAATTCCTTCCTAATTGCGATATTACTACCTCTTGATCTTTTGATGGTTTGTATTTTGATTGTATTTTAAAATTGTTCTTAATCATCGCTAATTTTAACATATCTACACTGCAGTTGTGTTACAATATGTGGTATGAGAAAGAAACCTTTACTAATTAAATTACTACCCGAAGTTGTAAACCAAATTGCTGCAGGTGAAGTTGTAGAAAGACCTGCCTCGATTGTTAAGGAGTTAGTAGACAACAGTATTGATGCTAGAGCTAGTAAGATTACAATTAAGGTTAGAGATGGTGGTATATCATTGGTAGAAGTGAGTGATGATGGGATTGGTATACCAAAAGAGAATCTCTCTGATATATTCTTAGCACATACTACAACTAAACTAAGCTGTATGGAGGATTTAAACACATTACTTAGTATGGGGTTTAGGGGTGAGGCACTTTCTACGATTGTAGCAGTATCTAAGGTAAGTATGGTATCCAAGTTTGAAGATGATGATATTGGTAACAGAATATTTTTTGATGCTAAGTCTAGTTCTAAAATTTCTAGTGCTCCAAGGGAGAAAGGTACAGTTGTTAAAGTTGAAAATATCTTTGAGAATATTCCTGCCAGAAAGAAATATCTTAAAACCTCACAGACTGAGTACAGAAAGATAGTGGATATATTAACTCCATATTTTTTAATATACCCCAATATTCATTTTGAACTTTTTAAGGATG
>DOZG01000034.1 GCA_003518125.1 Patescibacteria group bacterium | reverse complement strand
GCTGAGGAAGAATCCTTAGGTTTACTCAGAGTTGATCAGAATTTAATTGGTAAGAAGTCCCCTAAAGGTCTCTTTAGTTTAATTGTTAAGGGTGACTCAATGAATAAAAGAGAGGTAGATGGAGTAAAGATTAAGGAGGAGAAGTATTTAATAGTGGACAAGAATGCTAATGTACAAGAGGGGGATGTTGTGGTGGCTGTGATAGATAATAGTGCTACTGTAAAAAACATATCTCTTACTACTAAAGACATGGTTGTTTTGTATCCTGAATCTGATAATCCCAAACATCAACCAATATATTTAGATTCAAAGAGTGATTTTTTAATAAATGGAAAGGTAATAAAAGTTCTAAGTAACCCTATGGGAATTACCTAATAACTACATGTTTAACATAAGGAGTAATTATTTCTTTAATTTCCTCCAACTCTTTCTCAGTAAAAGAATTGCTACTATTAAGGGTTGGATCAATTGTTTTCCCTTTTCTAAAGTTTTGTATGTAGTAGTTCTTACTTCCCTTTATCATCTTTCCAACATTTCTTGCATCTTCAATAGCATGTAAACCTTTTACATATGTAGTTCTAAATTCATATTCTTTACCACTATTCATTATCATCTTTACACTACGTTTAATTGACTGGGTATCTATACCATATTCAGAAGGAAACTTTATATCCATAGCCCAATAATCTACTATATCCAACCTTATTATTTCTTCAACCTTCTTATCAAGTACACCATTAGTATCAAGTTTGATTAGAATATCCAATTCCTTAATTTTTTTAATAAAGGGTATTAAATCAGGTTGTATTGTAGGCTCTCCTCCTGTAATGACTAAGGCATCAATCAATCCTTTTCGCTTTTTAAGGTAGTTTATAACAGTATCTTCTGAAATAATCATTTTCTTCTTACAAGGCTTAATAACCAATTCTGGATTATGACAGTAACGACATCTTAGGTTACACCCATATGTGAATATGATAGAAGAGATCTTCCCAGGATAGTCTAGCAAGGAATTTTTTTCAAAACCAGCTATTATCATTTTTAGTTAAACATTTTCCTATCATGAAATTCAGAAACTTTTCCATTATTCCACTGTCTAATAGGTCGAATATATCCAACGATTCTAGAATATACTTCACACCTCTGTCTCTTAACTTTTTTCATGTACCAAATAGTAATAATTTAAATAATCAATATTAATCTATCGCATCGTAAGCTATTCCTTCCTTATACCCCAATTCCGCATCACACTTTGGACAAAACTCATGTTCACCTGAAATATATCCATGCTTTGGACATATACTAAAAGTAGGGGTGATAGAGAAGTAAGGCAGTGTGTAGTTCTCGGCTACTTTCTTTACAAAACTTCTAGTACTCTTAATACTTGGCATTCTTTCTCCTAAAAATATATGAAGCACTGTTCCACCTGTATATTTGACTTGGAAATCATCTTGTAAATCTAGTGCTTCCCATACATCATTGGTATATCCTACTGGAAGTTGTGAAGAATTTGTGTAGTAAGGCTCTTTAGATTTCATTCTACCAATATCTGCAGCAGTAATAATATCCTCAAATTTCCTCTTATCTGACTTCGCAAATCTGTATGTAGTTCCCTCTCCGGGTGTAGCCTCAAGATTGAACAGTTGATTTGTTTCATTTTGGTAATCCATAAGTTTCTCTCGCATATGATCCATAACTTCAAGACCAAATTTATGTCCTTTTTTAGTAGTAATATCCTCGTTCTTACCGGTGAAATTAATAATAGATTCATTAAGACCAAGTAATCCAATTGTACTAAAATGATTCTTAAAATACTCCCCCTTAAACTTTTTAGCTACATTCGCAAGATAGAACTTAGAGTAAGGATAAAGTCCTCTTTTCATATATTTTTCAATAAACTTTCTCTTAATAATCAGACTTTCTTTAGCAATATCCATCCAATGATCTAACATCTGAAAATATTCTTTCTTATCTTTTGCAAGATACCCAATTCTTGACATATTAATGGTTACAACCCCAACACTACCAGTCAATGGATTAGCTCCGAATAGACCACCACCTCGTTTACGCAGTACTCTATTATCGAGCCTTAATCTACAACACATAGATCGTGCATCATCAGGATCCATATCAGAATTAATAAAATTACTAAAGTAGGGAATACCATACTTAGCAGTCATTTCCCATAACCTATTATATTTAGGATTTTCCCATTCAAAATCTTTTGTTAGATTGTAAGTGGGAATTGGATATGAGAAAAGTCTACCCTGTGCATCACCCTCAAGCATTACTTCACAAAATGCCTTATTCAACATATCCATCTCTTCCTGGAACTCACTGTATCTTTCCTTCTGTAATTTTCCACCAAGTATTATTGGTTGATTGGCTAACATTCCACTTGGTTTAAGATCCATAGTGATATTTGTGAAAGGAGTTTGACATCCTACTCTAGTGGGTATATTCATATTAAAAAGAAATTCCTGCATATATTGTTTAACTTCCTTATATGAAAGATTGTCATATCTAATGAATGGTGCTAGGTATGTATCAAAACTAGAGAAAGCCTGCGCACCTGCAGCTTCATGTTGAAGAGTGTATAGATAGTTAACTACTTGACCAAGTGCAGTCCTTAAGTGCTTAGCGGGTGAACTAGCAATCTTCCCTGGAACACCAGTAAAGCCCTTAAGAAGTAAATCTTCTAGACTCCAACCACAGCAGTATGTTGCAAGCATTCCTAAATCATGAATATGAATATCTGCATCAATATGTGCATTACCTATTTCTTTGGGATATATACTATGTAACCAGTAATTAGCTTGAACAGTAGAAGAAATATGAAAATTTAAACCTTGCCAAGAATATGCCATATTACTATTCTCCTTGATCCTCCAGTCTTCCATATCAATATAATCATGGATGAGAGTATCTGCATCTATCAATGACCTAATATTCTTTATTTGATTTCTAAGGTCTAGATACAATTTAAAAGCAATAGAGGTTTTTCCATGTCCCATATCAACAAGAGTATCCTTCACAACCTCTGCAATTTCTAATGTAGTTACAATAGCTTTATTACTAAATTTCTTAGAGAGCCTTTTAATGACTTCGTCTCCAATTTCCTGGGCTCTTTTCCTATCATCTCCACCAACACTATCTGCAGCTTTAAATATTCCAGTTACAATTCTTTCCTTATCAAAATCAACAATACGACCATCTCTTTTTTCAACTTTGAATTTTATTTTATGGTCTTTTTGTGTTTTTTCGGGGTTTAAAGTAGGCATGTAGGGCAGATGTGTAATTTTAGATAATATTTTCTAATTCTTTTTTAAAATCGCTTACAGACTCAAAATTTTTATATATCGAAGCAAATCGCATATATGCTAAAGGATCTTTTGTTTTTAGCCATGTTAAAACTAAGTTTCCAATTTTTATAGATGTAAGTGGCTGTGGACTTGTCATAACCTGACGTTCCACTCCTTCGCAGAAATTATCAATATCAGGAATTGAAATCTTCTGTATATCTACAGCTTTAAGAATTCCTTTCTTAAGTTTTTGTATATCAAAAGTCTCTAAAGAGCCATCTTTCTTTACAATACTTATGTCGACCTTTTCGATTCTTTCATACGTTGTATATCTTCTGCCACACCTTAGACACTGTCTCCTTCTTCGAGTAGTGCCCTCTTCATTGTTATCTCTTTTGTCTACTACTTTAGAAGTAGTACAATTACAGTATGGACATTTCATAATATATACAACCTGTTGTGTATTGTGTCTTTATTATATACAACCTGTTGTATAACTCAAAT
>DOZG01000075.1 GCA_003518125.1 Patescibacteria group bacterium | reverse complement strand
CCGCCAAATCCCTTAGGTTCCTCTTAGACCCGTCCACTATACTCAAAGATCCCTTTGCTACTTGATACGTTTACCCCTAAAAAGAGGAGGGTTCAAACTTATAGCCTAGTGGATGAAAAAGGTCGAAAAAGAGATGTTTTTTAGGCCTCTCGGTTCGAAGATGAAAGCCTGATGTGGTACAAGAATCTCAACATTCTCAGAGTCCTAGATATCAATACCTAACCTGTCAAGAATAATCTTCCTAGCTATTTCTAAAAAATTCTCCATATTTTCATTTAACTCCTTGTCAATATCTAATTCTTCTCCTGAAAATGTTGATTTATGAGAGAAACTATCTCTAATTGCTATAAATATGGTCCAATCAGATTTTCTTCCTTCCTTCTTATTAAAATCATTAATAAGTATTTGCATTTCAGGAGAACATAATCTCAATTCTTTATCTATTTGTCCCCTCTCAGAACCCCCGGCATCGGAATCGTATAGAAGAATCAGCATAATTATATAAATTTGCCAAAAATTTCCATACAAATCATCCATTAATCTAGCTCTCCTAAATAATTCCAAACAATATTTATGACTATCATTTAATTCTTGAATTTTAATAATATTTCCAAACTTTTTGACATCTGTATCTTTTATTTCTAATGAACCCGCAAGAAAAAGTGATCTTACCGACATTCCCCTCTTTCCTTTTGAATCTTCAAATACTATCTCATTTAATTCTATATCCTCACAAGGGGCATTAAAGTAAAGAGAGAACCAGTTAACAAAACCCTTCAATTTATTAATGATATCTTCCTCCTTAACAGGTTCCTCTACAGTGTCGACGTTTAATACAAAGATTTTCAAAGGATTATTGTTTACATTATCTGGGAATGTCAGAATGAAACCGTCACCCAAATCAAACTTATAAGTTTTTGGGAGATTAACATATGTTATAAAATTACCTTTAGCCATCACCTTATGTTCCTTTTGCATTTTTTCTTTTATAAAAATAAATTTGTTCCCTCATCCACTACTATAACTTTTTCCTTGTTCCATAAGTGACCACCAACTCTTAACTACTCGAATTTTTCGTCTTTTTTATCTCCTCTTCTTGAAGAAAACCTTCTTCTCTAGCCTTAGCTAACATATCACTAATATGCTTCTCTGCCCAAGCAAGATAATTATCTATATCCTTAAGATAAATAATTTTGTTTCCAATTCTAATAAATTCTAAAGAGAATTCAATTTCTGTCTGTAGATTCTCTTCTATACCAAAATTGTCCAATCTCTTTTCCACTGATTCCTTAAAACGGTGATCTTCTTTATCAAGATTATCTCTAATATCATGTCTTATATGATTACGAATATTCATTAATAAAGAATTCATTCTGTGAGATACTCCACAATCCTTCAAGTATAATACAACAGTAGCAATATCCTCAAACAAACAAGATGATTCGTGTAAACAAGCAATTATAGTAGTAATAGTGTTTTCTTTACTTAGTCTTTGTGCTTCCTGCCTATATCTCATCATTTGAAGTTTAGCACCTAATAGATAAGGGTAAGCGAGGAAATGTAACATATAGGATTCCTTTATCGGCTTATTACTGTCATCTTTAGGTTTTTTATTCTTATCCCTAACATCATAACCTTTTTTGCTTACTTTCAATACATAAGGCATATATCAATTATACCATTCAAAATTTATTTTATTATCAACCTCCTCTTACTTAACTCAAACCTACTCCTAATCCCTTTCAATATCCTTACCCTCTCCTGTGGTGTTCCAAACTGTAATATATGCAATAAATACTTCTTTATCATCTTATCTGTAGTCTTTATCTTCTCATTTCCTTTGTGAGGTGTTAATTCCTTCTCATCATAATCTCTATTCTCAATTAGTTTCTCCATATTGTTTACTCTTTTAATTTCATCATTTAATTCTCTTAATAGATACCTCTTATCTAACTTCATCTCAGGTAGAAATGATATTAATTGGTTAATAAGCTCTTGTTCTGTTATATACGGTTCTCTACAATCCAAATCCTTAGACCTACAACAGTGGTAATAGATATGTGTATTTACTTTGGTAGATTTAAGTACTCTGTATCTTATCTCTGCTGTTACTCCTGAACCACAGTTAGCACATGTACATATTTTCTTAAACGGAAACACCTGTTTATTCCATCTCTTAGGATATGTTTCTAGTTGTACTTGTACCTTATCAAATAGTTTTCTACTTACTAGTGGTTGGTATGATCCTTTGTACCACTTACCACCAAATTTAAACTCACCATAGTAGAATGGGTTTTTAAGAGTAGCAAATACTCTACCTAGTGACATATTACAATCTCTAGGTGTTTTAAAGTTAATACTATCTAACCATCTTTTAATCATTCTCCCGGAGTGTCCTTCATACCCTACTCTTTCAAACATTTCTTTTACTATTGGTGCTCTTTCTTTATCAAATTCTACAGATGATATTCTATTTGCTTTTAGTATATTTATATATCCTATTGGTGCTGGTCCTGGTCTAATACCTGTCATACATTTGTTTCTTTGCCCTCTTTTTACATTAATACCTCTGTTATCGTTTTCTAATTTAGCTTGAGAACAGAGTATCATCAGTAAGAATTTTTCATTTGGATTATTAGAGAATGTTTGTGAATGACAGTTTATTAATTCTAGTTTCCCTTGATCCATTAAATCTACTATTCTTCCTAGGTCTCCTGCATTTCTAGATAGTCTGTCTGGTGCCCATGT
>DOZG01000076.1 GCA_003518125.1 Patescibacteria group bacterium | reverse complement strand
AAGGTCGTAGGTTAAAATCCTTCCCACCCCGCCATCTTATTGCTATTTCAATACACCTTTGATATACTTTTTGTTGTAATTTGGGGTGGTAGCTCAATTGGTTAGAGCTTTGCACTGTCACTGCAAAGGTTGCGGGTTCGAGTCCCGTCCATCCCGCCAAACTTCATTGGTTCCTCTTAGACCCGTCCACTATACTCAAAAAGCCTTTTGTTACACGATACGTTCACCCCTAAAAACAAGAGTGTTCAAATTTAAGGCCTGGTGGATAAAAAACCTCGAAAAAGGGCTGTTTTTTAGAGCCCTCGGTTCGAAGGTAGAAGCCTTTTCTTCTACAATAAACTCTGATCTCTTCAAATGGTATAATATAGGTAGAAATGAATTACAAAAAAATATCCTATTTTGAAAATAGACATAGAATTAAAAAGTTAAAGAAGTTCAAAAGCCTTGCAATCAAGTATTTTAAAAACACACAAAAATCTTTCTATAACAGAGAATGTGTTGAAAACAGCATTGCCCAAAAGACCAGATCTCAAATAAATTCAATTTCTCCCCATGTTAATTTAATTATTAGAAGTTCGGGAATTCCTACTTCTATTATTTATACTCCTCCTCCAATGATAGGAGGCTCTCAACAAGAAATTGACTTATTCGATAATATCTTCCTACTTCACCAGTATGACATAAACAAAGAACAAATCTTCGACATAATCGAAAAATCAATAGGGGTTTATGAATATGATAAGATCTTATCTATAATAAGAACCATTAATCCATTCTTTTGGATTAACAGAATACTCAGCTACATAGCAAATATCCCCTTCGAAATATTTAAAAGTTTTGGCTTTGAGATAAATTCAGAGAGACCTCTCTTTAAAATACTTGGTTTCATTTTCTACTTAATCACAGTAATAGCTTCTCTCATAGCAATATTACAAGCTTTTGAAGTTTTTTAATTCGCGAATATTCTAAATTCCAGGGATGTATGTCCCCAACCGTTTTATTTATATTAATAACTATATGGACAAGAAGAAGCGTAATGAACTTACAATCCTGAGAAAAGTTTACTCGGAAACTGAATATGAGATTATTAGAGAAGGGGAAAGTCCTGATTTTACATTGTCAGACAAAAAGAACAATGTCTTTGGAGTTGAAGTAACTAAGTATTTTGATACTCCCACTAGTGCTAGATTTAAAAACATTTCAAATTACACTGAGAAACTAATTAATTCTAAATTTATACACAAACAAGACATTGGTATTCTAGAAGTTGGTGAGATAGTAAAAGTTGATGATAACGGAAAAGAAATTTCCTCGCCTGATAAAGGTATATTAAGAGAACTACCTCAATCCGTTGAGCGAATAAACGTTTTGAAAAATATAATCTCTAGGAAAAATATAAAACATACTCAGCAATATGATAAGTCAATGCAGATCGATTTATTAATATATGATAGTGGCGATTTAACTGCAGGTCTTGAGATACAAAGACATCAGATACTTAATTATTTACAGAAACAAGAAAAAGCCAACACACTTGTCTCACCATTTAGGGAAATAATTCTTCTAATTGAAGAGTCAAATAAAAGCACTATGAAAATACTATTAAAATCAATATAAACCTTAATAGTCTTATCTGTCTTTGTTATCCAGAAGAGTTCTCAAGAATAGGACACTTTAATAAAAACTTTTACTCTACGATATCCCCTATCGTTCTATCCAAAGTGAAATACTCTTCTCCTAAACTCCAAATTCTAAATACATTTACAGGTCCAGTCGCTGGATTTCTATGATGTGTAACAAGTTTGAAATTCTCATCTTCACTATATACAAGCCCAAAGGACATTGGGTTAGACACCGACCAAGTATCTTCTAACTTATCGTCATACAAGAACTGCTTTTTAATTGGCTCCCCATCCTCTAATTTAAACGCAGAGATATCATCATATGATCCACCGGCATAACTACCTACTAAAAGGAATTCATGTTCTTTAACTGTGCTATAAGAAAACGGAGAGTAAATTACCATACTCACTTTACTATCTACTGTCTTTCCTTCATCTGGATTGGAAATATAACGACGAACACTATCACTTACCAAAATGCCATTATACGTAACTGTACAAGTATAATACTCTCCTGGGATGACTTCTGCTAGTAATTTAGGAGGGCAATATAATTCTAATTCATAACCATCTCTTAGCCTCCAGGTTTGAGACACTTCTGCAGTATCTCCTGAGAAATAAAATATTGGTTCTCTCAGATAATTACTTTGTGAAGAATAACCTTCAATTCTTTCATCCCAATTATATATATACTCATCTATACCATATCCTTCTTTAATATCTTCTAATTCAATGGCGTATTCTTCCTCGAAATCTGCTTCCTGATCTGTTTCTTCCTCTACTCCCAACACCTCTACCTCAGGAACAGTACTATAATGTTGTCTAAGCGATGAGTCTATTAAGTCTATATAGTAGATACCTAGATAAAGAATCATTATTGTACACGGGATAGTTATAGCAAGCCCCTTCAATACTCTTTTAAACTTCACTTCTTTGGATAAGAATGGGTTACTACTCATAGTAATATAATATACATAAAGTTAAATATTATCAATTACTAATAATCAACCTTTTATCACTTAATTCAAATCTTGTCTTAATACCCCCTAATATTCTTAATCTTTCTTGAGGATTCCCGAATTGGAGGATATGTAATAGATATTTCTTTATCATCTTATCTGTAGTCTTTATCTTCTCATTACCCTTATGTGGTGTTAATTCNNGTTAATTCTTTCTCATCATAATCTCTATTCTCAATTAGTTTCTCCATATTGTTTACTCTTTTAATTTCATCATTAAGCTCTCTTAATAGATACCTCTTATCTAACTTCATCTGAGGTAGAAATGATATTAATTGGTTAATAAGCTCTTGTTCTGTTATATACGGTTCTCTACAATCCAAATCCTTAGATCTACAACAATGGTAATAGATATGTGTATTTACTTTGGTAGATTTTAATACTCTGTATCTTATCTCTGCTGTTACTCCTGAACCACAGTTAGCACATGTACATATTTTCTTAAATGGGAACACCTGTTTATTCCATCTCTTAGGATATGTTTCTAGTTGTACTTGTACCTTATCAAACAGTTTTCTACTCACTAATGGTTGATACGATCCTTTGTACCACTTACCACCGAATTTAAACTCACCATAGTAGAATGGATTCTTAAGAGTAGCAAATACTCTACCTAGTGACATATTACAATCTCTTGGTGTTTTAAAGTTAATACTATCTAACCATCTTTTTATCATTCTTCCTGATTGTCCTTCATACCCTACTCTTTCAAACATTTCTTTTACTATTGGTGCTCTTTCTTTATCAAATTGTACAGATGATATTCTATTTGCTTTTAGTATATTTATATATCCTATTGGTGCCGGTCCTGGTCTTATACCTATCATACATTTGTTTCTTTGTCCTCTTTTTACATTAATACCTCTGTTATCATTTTCTAACTTAGCTTGAGAACAGAGTATCATTAGTAAGAATTTTTCATTTGGGTTATTAGAGAATGTTTGTGAGTGACAGTTTATT
>DOZG01000085.1 GCA_003518125.1 Patescibacteria group bacterium | reverse complement strand
TTAACAACGAATACTAAACCCCGAGATAAGAAAAAACTTACTAAAACTCTCTTCATTATTTTTACACCTCTTCTCATTCTATTATCTCTTGCTTATGCAATGTTTTATTTTGGCTTACTAGATAACCTGATGGGTAGTAATGAATGTGAATACAACGGAGAGACATATATAGATAGGGAGATATTTGATGCCGATGATGGATGTAATACATGTTACTGTGATGGAACAACAGGGGAAGTTACTTGTACAGAAATAGATTGTGATGCCTATGATATCGCCTTAGAATCTAACCAAAGGGACGAATCTGAAGACCCTAATATAGATAGTTCAGAAGATGTAACCGAACCTAATTTACCATCAGATATATACCCTGAGCAAATTTACAAAGAATATGAGTTTGATGGAGTTAGATACCTGACATATAGGAGATCAAATATGAATATCCCTATAGATGATTGCAATGATGAATCAGGGATTCTCTATGCAAATACAGGGGATATCGAGTGGAAACACTTTGCTAAGATTAATGAATTGGGTAGTTCTAAAAACAATGCTTTTATTTTAGACTATGTTTCTAATCAATATTTCATACTCATAATTGATGCTAATGGGGCTGGTAGTGGAGAAGGTATAGCTAAACTTCTTAGGTTAGGAGAGGGAGAAAGTGAGTGGGAACTGTTGTACTGTTTCTATTACATACCAGAGAATTGGAATCTTGACTCTATTGACAATCTGAAAAGTGTAGTAGAAGAATTTCTACAAAATAATCCTCAATATGAGTACAATTCGACATCTACTAATTGTAATAATTTTGAACTAGAACAATATATATAAAAATATTGATTGTTATTACTAATCTAAAACATTAATAACCTCAAAATATAATCTCGATATATCCTATTTAATTAAAACATCTCCTGTTACTTCATAATATGTTGTTCCACATCCAGCACCTCCACCACCATATTCATTAAAGTAAATATTGTATTCCTGTCCTAAAATAACTTCAGCTATTTGTGTCTTATCTATCCCATACACTGTACATGTGGAATTAGCATAATCACATACTCTAAACCCCCAATATTTATCTGAATCGGGCTCATATTCAATAGCTTCTGCAAGATAAGAATAATTATATTCAATTGTTTCTTCAATATTTGTATCAGTAGAATCTTCTTCATCTGTATCCTCCATATCTTCTGTGACAATATTATCCTCATCTCCAAAGATAATATCTGAAATTGATAACTTATCACCATATCCTAAAAAATATCCTACACCAATTGATATGAATAATATTAATATTCCAATAAGTATAAGTATTAAAGTGTTTCCCTTTTTCTTAGATTCTTCTTTAGGAATTACTATAGTTTCTTTTGTCATTTTTGTTTTTTAAATTATTATAAAAATTAAGTACATCAGACCTTACTCCCACCATTCTCCAATAAAAATAATCTTCTCATTATCCATAAAAAAGGCTGGACAGTAACACAAGAAAGTTTCTGGGAAATACTCTGGAGTAATACTGTGATTATTTGAACCATCACTATCCATTAAATAGATATCATACTTACCCTCATCATCTATAGCTGCTACAGAATAAACAATCATATCCCCATCAGTAGACCACTGTGCTATACCCTGACTAAAACCACTATCCGTTAAACGTGTTTCACTAGCCCCATCAGTATCGATTAAGAAAAAATCATAATTCCCATGTAGACTACCATCATCAACTAATCTTGAAAACAATATTTGAGAACCATTTGGTTTAAGACGAGGATCATAGTCACCAAAAGGTACATTCGTATTACTTTCTTCACCAACATGAGGTGCATTAGTAACTGGGTGGACATTAGAACCATCTGTATCCATAATCCAAACCTGACTATTCCTTGTAAACAGTATCCTATCCTCCCAATCAAGATCAGCATCATGATATTCGGAATCGTATAAAACCCTCTCATTACCTCCATCTACATCTATAAGATATATACCCATGGTAGTACTCCTCCAAGACAAATACGCAATCTGTTGGTCATCAGGGGACCATACAGGATATACATCTCTATACTCATTATCCGTTAATTGATAAGCAATACCATCGGATAACTGTAATGAAAATATCTCTTCACTTTCTTCTCCATCATCATTACTCTCTTGTGAGAAAACAACAGAATCACCAGCATGATTAAGATCTAAAAAAGAGATTTGAGTATCAGAACTAAAAAGAAGTTCTACTTTAGATGAATCCAAATCAAGTGAATAGATACCCCATCTTTCCTCTTGGGGAACTACCAT
Source organism: Patescibacteria group bacterium (assembly GCA_003518125.1). Classification (GTDB taxonomy): domain Bacteria; phylum Patescibacteriota; class Dojkabacteria; order SC72; family SC72; genus UBA9296. The sequence goes on along the minus strand of DOZG01000085.1, from coordinate 526 downwards.
TTTCTTTGGTAAAAACATTAGTAGAAGGAATACAGTGATTAAACCTAACACTGTTGCTATGATAATCCAAGTACTCTTTTTCTTAATTCTCAATCTTCAAATGAATAAATGTTATTTAAATACAACTTAATTTAACATATCCCCATACTCTTGTAAAAACTCCTTAATCCATATCAACCAAAGGAACAAATACAAATGAATAGTCTCCTATTATCTCTTCTGTGAACAGATCCCCCTTCTTTTTTACTCTAACAAGTTTTTGATACAAACCCATATTCTTGGGAAATACAATAGAACCACCATCCTTTAATTGATCTTTCCATTGAGCGGATATATCCTGCGTAGCTGCTGCACACACTATCCCATCGTATGGAGCACCCTCTGGATATCCTAGTACAGCATTACCTACAATCACCTCTACATTACCATACTTCAACTCCTTAAGAGTACTTCTAGCTCTCTTAGCAAGCTCAGGAATCCTCTCTACACTGATTACCTTCTTACACAACCTACTAAGTAGTGCTGC
>DOZG01000036.1:21920-23728 GCA_003518125.1 Patescibacteria group bacterium | reverse complement strand
AATACTTAGAAGTGTACTTAGTGAACCTCTTAAACAAATTGCAGAGAACGCAGGTCAGGATGGTGCTGTAATTGCAGCAAATTGTTCTGGAAATATTGGTTATAATGCAAAAACAGGAGAGTATGTTGATATGATTAAGGAAGGAATTATTGATCCTGTTAAAGTAACTAGGTTAGCATTAGTAAATGGGGCATCAGTTGGTACTATGCTTATTACTACAGAAGCTGTAGTAGCAGAGATAAAGAAGGATGAACCTGCTGCGCCTATAGGTGGAATGAGTGGTGGTATGCCAGGGATGATGTAGGATAACAACGTTTTAGAAAAACTTATCTAAATCTCTAAAATATTATTTACTTATGCAGAAGTATGTTTTTAGAAAGTACAGTCCAAAATATCGAGATTTCTTTGTCTGTGAAAAAGAGAAGTTAGTTAGGGCTTTAGGCTTAACAGTTAAAATTGAGCATGTAGGTTCAACAGCGATTCCTAATCTTGGAGGTAAAGGCATTATTGATATTGTTGTAGGAATTTCACATTCAAAGTTATCGGAAGCTAAGAAAATATTAGAGAAATTAGATTATATATTCAGTACAACAGCAGGTTCTCCAGATAGGCTGTTTTTTAAAAGAGATTATCCATATCGGGGTAGAAAAAGAAGAGTCCATATTCATCTTACAAAGTTCAATAGTAAAGATTGGAAGGAAATGATTGGTTTTCGCGAATATTTATTGATGCATCCTGAAATTGTTAAGCAATATGCAAGAATTAAGAAGAATGCAGTGAAAGAAGCATCTGGTGATGGTAAGAGATATAAACAATTCAAAGATGCATTTGTAGAGAATATTACAAAAGAAGCATTAAGATAAAAAGCTTTCAACTTTAATAAACAACCTCTTGCATTACTACTTTCCCAATAATACTATTCGAACCCTTACGATATTTTTCAACCCTTAAACTACTATTTCTACTTACTAAAACAATATCATCAATAACTAGTTCACAATTAGGACTTATAAACAAAAAACCAGTAGGAGAACATAATAGATTACTAGGGTTTACAATTACCATATCTACAATAAAACTCTCATGATCTAGTTTTGTAATCCAAGTAGGGCAATTATAATAAGTTAAAGTATTCTCTTTTTTGAAATTTAAATCCTTAGGGATTTTTGTAAACAGAGGAATCTGGTATACATTTACATCATCACTATCAACAAGACTACCTGCAGATACTCCAAGAGCCTCAGCTAACTTATCCAATTGATTCATAGGAGAACTTTCACCACGTTCATACCTTGAAATCATTTCCCAAGTAATACCAACCTTATCTGCTAATTCATCCTGTGTTAACTTTAATCTTTTTCTATATTTTCTTATATTCTCTCCTATATCATGATATTCCATATATATGAATTGTAAAGAATATTCATGAAAGGATATATAGACGTATATGTCGTAAATATGGAATATTAATCTCTATACGTGATAATTTGTATCCAATTCTTTGCTAACCAATCATCACTTCGCCTTAATATATTCCCTAATCCTCGTTTCTTCATTTCCTTTTTTACAACACTCCCTTGATGGGGATATTTGTATGATCTTGTTAAAGGTGAATTAAAACCATGAGTGTAGTGGCATAATTCATGAGCAATAGTTGAAATAAGTAAATACTCCGGAATTAACTCATTTCGGAAATATTTTGTAACAACAATTATAGACACACTTTTTACATCTTGGCTTTGTATATCCTTCTCATATTTTCTAAGTAATGACTTTATTTTTGTTCTTTCATTTGCATATTTAATACA
>DOZG01000036.1:14666-21862 GCA_003518125.1 Patescibacteria group bacterium | reverse complement strand
TTATTATCTCTCACTTCTAGATTCGAACTGGTTAAAATGATATTGTATATTATCATGAACCAGCGTATTAAACAGAAATTAAAAACACTTAAAGATGTCGTATTCTTTTTCTACGGTAGATATACCCTTTGGGTAGTGTTAAGAGATATCCTTTTCTTGGCTATTACAGTTGCAGAAATGTACAACATTAAAGTAATGGGTACTTTTCTTGATAGTACCGCACTACTACTAGGGTCTGAAGGAAGTTTTAATATACAGGAATATATTTTTACAGACTCTTTTTTTCTCTTGATGATGATGTTGTTGCTTTGGATAGTGGGAAATATTGGGAAGAAAGTCAGAACTAATATTTACGATAACATGGAGGACAAAATATGGTCTGATTGTAATTTAGAAATGGTTAATAAGATGTCGAGATCTAATTTACAAGATATTATGGATCCTAAATTCCAAGACCTGATTACTTACATCCCTACGTATTCGATTAATAATATGATTCTTTCGTATTCAGCCTTTTCAGATATTGTATCTCAGGGTATACGTTTGATCACATCAGTTGCAATTATGTTCATTGACCTTCGTTTATCGATACTGTTCCTTGTACTCTTTGTATTACCAGAAGTCATAGTCGGATACATCCAAGGAAGGAAGATTCGAGAATATAATACTAAGAAAGTTGGTAGGTTGAAGCTTGTAAATTATTTATCAACATTGGCTCTAGATCATTCGAACTTCAGTGAGCTGAGAGTAGATGATACGTTTAGATATATTAAGGACACATTAAAAAATGAGGATCATGAATATCAAAAAGGGTTATTTAATAAGAGAAAACACTTTTATATCGATACCATATCAACATCAATATTGGGACAGGTACTTAAATATGGGTATATTGTGTATCTCATTGGATATTCAATAGTGAAAAAATTAACAATTGGTGCCTTCTCAGCCCTCTTTAACTATACTATCGTTGTGTATAGTAGTGCCTTTGAGATGCTCAACACAATAGGTTTGCTTTCGGACCGACTTTCATATGCTTCTAGCTTTTTTAAACTCTCACAATGGAAAGGTTTTGGAGATATACAATACGGTACCCAAAAGCTACCTAGTGGTTCTCTTACTCTTAAGTTTGATGATTTAGATTTTGCATATCCAGACCAACCAGATAAGAAGATATTGGAGAATATAAATTTAGAAATTAAATCTGGAGAGAAGGTAGCCTTTTTAGGTGGAGATAGTTCAGGTAAAAGTAGCTTAGTAAAACTATTAACAGGTATGTATGAGATACAAGTAGGTGATTATGTGATAGGTGGTTTATCTGTAAGGGAGTTAAAGCGTGGAGAACTTAAAGGACGAATATCAGTAGTTTTCCAAAATTTTATTAATTACAATTTCTCTTTAGAAAAAAACATTACCATTGGTCTTGATAGACAGAATGTAGATAGGGAGTTTTTTGATGAAGTTCAAAAGATGGTGGGATTAGATAAATTGATAAAGAAAAAGGGAATTGCTAAAGATGATGTCCTTGGGAGGTACTTTAAGGATGGGATTGAGCTTTCTCCTGGCTATTGGCAGAGAATAGCCATTGCGAGGATGTTGTATAGGAATAAGGATATATTCATTATGGATGAGCCATTTACATTTATAGATAGTGAATCAAAGTCAAAGATAATTAATAATATTGTTGACTTTGTTGGGAGAGATAGAATCTTGATATATATCACTAGGAGTACAGAGGATTTAGAGAAGTTTGATAGGGTGTTTTACTTTGAAAACGGTCATATGGTTGAATCTGGGCCATGGAAAGAGCTTCTTAAAAAGAAAGGGAAGATGTATAAAAGTACCAACTCTAAGAAAAAAAAGTCTGCTAATTGAAGTATAGATTTTCTCTTGTTAACAAAATTTGTAAATATCCTGTAAAATATAGGATTAAATATTTTTAAATAGGTTAAGAAATGACAATATTAGATGGTAAGAAGACATCGGAAGAGATAAGGGATAGGCTTAAGAAGGAAATTCAAAATATTGTAGATAAGGGTAATAGAATTCCTAGATTAGATATCATAATTGTTGGTCACGATTTTGCTAGTGAAAAATATATCGGTATGAAAGAGAAATATGGAAAGGAATTAGGTACTAAAATAACAATTCATAGGTTTAAGGAAGATTCGGAAGAGAAGGAGATAATATCTCTAATCGAGAAATTAAATAGGGATTCATTAGTTGATGGTGTAATGATACAGTTACCATTACCGAAGGCATATAAAACTTTTAATACGAAATCCATACTAGAGAGTATTGATGTTTCAAAAGATGTTGACGGTTTGACATATACTTCTCTGGGTTGGATATGGAGTGAGAGGGGTGGGATAGGTGCAGCTACACCTACCGGTATTATACTGCTTCTTCATGAATATGAGATAGAAATTGCTGGTAAGAATGTTGTAGTTTTGGGTAGAAGTAATATTGTTGGATTACCTTTAGCTGCAATGTTTCTTAAACGAGATGCAACGGTTACAATAGCACATTCTAGAACAGAGGATCTTAAAGAAATATGTAGTCAGGCAGATATACTAGCTGTTGGTATTGGGAAACCTCAATATATTACATCTGATTTTGTTAAGAAGAATGCAGTTGTAATAGATATTGGTACAAACCGTGACTATGAGGGTCATTTAGTAGGTGATGTTGATTTTAATGATGTAAAAAGTAAGTGTGAGTACATTACTCCTGTTCCTGGTGGTGTAGGCCCTATGACAATAGCTTCCCTCTTCTCTAATTTGGTAAAGATATATAAGAAAAATGTTACAAGATATAGATAATCAGATATATAACCTCATACAAAAAGAAAGCAAAAGGCAAATAGAGGGGATTGAATTAATCGCTTCTGAAAACTATGTTAGTAAAGCCGTATTAGAGGCAATGGGTTCTATACTCACCAACAAATATTCAGAAGGATATTCTGGGAAGAGATATTACCGTGGTAATGAATATATTGATCAAATTGAGGATATTGCAATAGAGAGGGCCAAGGAGCTATTCAAAGTAGATCACGTAAATGTACAACCATATTCTGGTTCACCAGCTAATTTTGCAGTACATCTAGCATTTCTAAATCCAGGTGATAAAACAATGGGTATGGCACTAGATGCAGGTGGACATTTAACTCATGGTTTTAAGGTGTCTGTATCTGGAAAATATTTTGATTCGGTTAGTTATGGGGTAGATGAGAATGGATATATTAATTACGATGAGGTTAGAAAGTTAGCATTAGATCATAAACCTAAGTTGATATGGGCTGGTTTTTCTGCATACTCAAGGATTATTGATTGGAAAGAGTTTAGAAAAATAGCTGATGAAGTAAATGCTATCCTGGTTGCAGATATTGCACATGTTGCTGGTCTAATTGTTGCTGGAGAGTATCCATCTCCAGTACCGTATGCTGATATTGTTACAACAACTACACACAAGACTCTTAGAGGTCCTAGAGGAGCTATGATTATGTGTAGAAAGCCGTACGCAGAAGCTATAGATAAGGCAGTATTTCCAGGATCTCAGGGAGGTCCTCATAATCATACTACTGCAGCAATTGCAGTTGCATTGAAAGAGGCCGGTACAGAAGAATTTAAACAGTATTCTAAACAGGTTGTACTTAATGCTAAGAAACTATCAGAGGAATTGATTAAAAAAGGATACTATATAGTATCTGGTGGTACTGATAATCATTTAATGCTTGTAGATACTATTAAGAGTGTTAAATTAAGTGGTAAGGAAGTAAGTAATGCTTTAGAAAAAGCAAATATTACATTGAATAAGAATACCGTACCTAATGATTCAAGAAAGCCTTGGGATCCATCAGGTGTAAGAATTGGCACTCCCGCAATTACTAGTAGAGGGATGAAGGAGAGTGATATGGAGAAAATTGCCTACTTTATTAATACTGTACTTGAAAATATTGAGAATAATAGTTTAATTGAAAAAATTAAAGGAGAGGTTAAAGACTTTACAAAAAGATTTCCAGTTCCAGGTATAAATTAATATATAGATTTATGATTTTAAGTGATAAGGGGATTAAAAAGGCTCTTAAGGCAGGATCTATTGTAATTGACCCATTTAGTGAAGAAAATCTTCAGTCTGCGTCATATGATTTACATTTAGATAAGCAATTACTTGTTTTCGATAGAAACAATATCTCATTGATAGACCTTAAGGTTAAAAATGAGAATATGATGAAACAAATAACTATCCCAGATGCTGGCTTTATCATTCATCCTGGAGATTTTGTGCTGTCCAATCTCGTAGAAATAACTGGTGTAGATAACAGTTTTGTAGGGAGATTAGAAGGTAAAAGTTCCCTTGCCAGGGTTGGTCTATTAATTCATACAACAGCTGGGTTTCTTGATCCAGGGAATTCCTTGAGAATGACCTTGGAAATTGTAAATCTTTCACCCTTACCAATTAGAATATATGCTGGTATGAAAATAGCTCAAATGGCATTCGAGAAATTAGATCAACCGTGTAAGAGACCGTATGGAAGTAAAGGTTTGAATAGTAAGTACTATAGAGATATGACTGTACAGGGAAGTAAAATGTATAAGAATTTTATTGATGAAAAAAAATAGTATTAAGAAACAATTCCCTATACTTCAACAGAAGATAAATGGGAAGCCAGTAATATATTTGGATAGTGCGGCTACCACCCAGAAGCCACAATGTGTGATAGATAGTCTAAGTGAATACTACACGGAATATAATTCGAATATACATAGGAGTTCTCATAAACTATCCCAGAAGGCTACTAGTAAGTGGATAGAAGCACATAAGGTTGTAGCCGATTTTTTAAATGCAGGTACATATGAGGAAATAATATTCACTAGAAATTGTACTGAGGGTATAAATCTTTTTGTTAATACATACGCTAAACAGAATTTACAAAAAGGAGACATAGTAGTGTTAACCGAAATGGAGCACCATAGTAATATTGTCCCTTGGTTAATGTTGCAGAAGGAAGTGGGTTTCGATATTGAATATATTCCAGTCAAAGATAACTATAAATTAGATATTAAATGGTATGAAGAATTGATTAAAAAGGAAAAAGATAGAGTAAAAATTGTATCTATAATACATCTATCAAATGTTTTAGGTATAGTGAATGACATTAAAAAGATAACAGAGTTAGGTCATTCAATTGGTGCTGTGGTATTGATTGATGCAGCCCAAAGTGTGGCTAGACTTCCAATTGATGTACAGGATATTGGTTGTGATGCTTTGGTGTTTTCCGGTCATAAGATATATGGACCAACTGGAAGTGGGTGTATATATATCAAAAAGGAAATATTAGAAGAATTACCCCCATATATGGGAGGGGGAGAGATGATAAAAGAGGTTAATAGAAAATCTTTTACTTTAAATGGTCTCCCATGGAGATTTGAAGCAGGTACACCGGATATTGCGGATGGTATCGCATTAGCAGTAGCCATATCATGGTTTAAGGAAACTATTAAGAATATAGGTGGGTATGAGGTATTGATTCAGCATGAAAAGAATTTAATTAGTAGATTTATTTCTAAATTTGAGGGGCTTGATTGGTTCAAACTTTTTGGTAAACGAGAAAGAATAGGTGTTATATCATTCAATCTAGAAGGCTTTTCATTTATGGGGTGTAAGAAGGAAACATTGGAGAGTAATGATCAAGGGAAAAAGATCCTTGATTTTATATCCTCGCGAGGTCTATGTATTCGAGATGGTTTTCATTGTGCACAACCATTACATACAAGATTTAGTATCGGACCAACAATGAGGGTGAGTGTAGGAATATATACGGATGAACGAGATATTGACAGGGCTGTGCAAATTATCAAACAAGGGGTGCTAAGAACTATGTAAGTATGTTATTATACTTATATGGACAATGCCCCAATTAATCCAGTACAGAGTGTGCAGGACGATTTCTTAGTAGAGATAAAGGATCTTGGTAGGAGGCTTGATAGTATAAACCTACCACAAGATCTTAAGGATGAAGCCCTGAGAGCAATATCGAGACTTTCTCGTATGGCTAAATATGGTAATTACAGCAGGGAATTTGAAACGATAGATAAATATGTCGATTGGATAACAAGAATTCCATGGGGAAATTTATCTATAGATAATTATGATATAGATAATGCTAGGAAGGTAATGGATTCTACACATTATGGTATGGAGGTTATTAAGAATATAATTCTTGATTATCTTGCAGTAATGCAGTTACAGAAAAGAGGTTTGACTACTACAACCCCCGAACCAGTCAATGTGGCGAATAAAGAGTTTATAAATCCATATAATGTTCCTGCAGTTGCGAATAGTGGAATAAGTACATCATCTAAATCACTAGTACTTCTGTTTGTTGGTCTCCAAGGTGTTGGAAAGACCTCTTTAGCAAAATCGATTGCTACTGCTATGGGAAGAAAGTTCGTAAGAATTTCTCTTGGTGCAATAGGGGATGTAAAAATATTAAGAGGTGTTCCAAAATATTCCGAAGGTGCAGAACCTGGTCAGATTATTAAGGCATTAGTTAGAACACAGAGTATGAACCCAGTCATTTTACTGGATGAAATAGAAAAGTCTAGTAGACAAGAAAATTTCTTAAGTGATGTAATGGCAGCTCTTCTCGAAATATTAGATCCTGAACAGAACAAGGCATTTATAGACCACTATGTTGATTATCCAGTTGATCTTTCAAATGTCTTCTTTATATGTACTGCAAATAACCTAGGAGGCTTATCTGCAGCATTACTTGATCGTGTAGAGGTTATTCGTTTCTCTAGTTATTCCGATGGAGAAAAGGAAGTAATTGCAAAGAATTATATCTTGCCTAAAATTTTAAAGGAAACCGGTCTAAGTAACCAACATTTACAAATACAGGATAATGTATGGGCTATGCTTATACGACCCGTAGGATTTGATGCAGGTATCAGGCAATTGGAGAGGAATATAAATACCTTAGTCAGATCTGTGGCTAGGAGGTTAGTTACTAATTCTCCGATTCCAGTTGTGATCACAACTGAGAACCTAAGGGATTTTGTATTACCAGATCAAGGACCTTTAAGCTAGACTCCTTTAAATGGGTTTATAATACTAAGTGCACTCATAGCCCTTGTTATTTCACTATCTTTTTTGCCAAAAGTAATATCTATTCGTTTTTTTGATCTCTGTTC
>DOZG01000036.1:11196-14552 GCA_003518125.1 Patescibacteria group bacterium | reverse complement strand
TTGTTATTATCAGAATTATCAACCAATCCTTGTGGTGTTATATGTTGTCTCCCTTTTTGTAAATCTCTACGGTTTTTGACAACTTGTCCTGGTATAGTGCTTTCTTCTATTACATCTTTGAATGTTCTCTCATGTGCGTATTTATCAGGGTTCATCTCTCTATCTTTCTCTTCTAATCTTTTTTTAATATCCTCTTCATAATTTCGTCTTTCCCCCTCTATTTGTACTTTATCCTCTTTTCTTTTTTGGGCAGCTCTTTTTATCATAGAGGATTGTTTGGTAAGTGAGTCTCCTTTCTTCATAGGTTGTTGTATTGCTGGGGGATTAAATACTTTCGAAAGTTCTTCTATTGTTCTTGTATCCTTTATTCCTTCTGCTTTCTCCTTTCTTTTTGCTTCAAGCTCTCTTGGATCAGATGTAATCAGTTCATGTTCTGCTTGGCTTGAAAGAACATGTATTCCTACATGGTTTGCACCTGCAAAGAATAAACCTTGACCTCTATCACAGTTAAGTAAGAAGTTTCTTTCTCCGTCAGAAAGGTTAAATGTAGTTTGCAATGTTTCTACTGCTGAGGGGCTTTGTTTCATAAGCATCTGTATTGAAGAGTTAGAGATAATTGCTTTCCCCATTTCATTTTTCATAAAATCTGCAACATCTTGTGTAATAGTTGTTAATCCTAGATAATACTTTCTTGCACGTTTTGCCATAGAGTACATAAATTTTGCAGAATCTTCTCGTTGCATCATATACCAAGCTTCATCTACGATTAATAATCTACATTTCTGGACCTTTCTAATTCTAGTCCATATGAAATCAAGCATTAGATACATTGCTAGTGCTTTTAATTCATCTTGAAGGTCTCGGACACTAAATACTGTGAAGGGATTATTAATTTCAAAGTTACTTGCTTCGTTAAATATTCCCGCACCACTACCGATGATGAACTTTTCCATTCTTCTAGCTAGATTATGAGCTTCGTTTTCTGCCATACCTTTTAATACCTTATACAAATCTTCTAGTAATGGAGGAGTGTTTCTTTGAGTTCTTGCATCGAAGGTGATCCCTTTTTCTCGGTATGTAAGTATTAATGCCCTATCGAGTATTGAGGATTCAACATTAGACAAACCTTCAAACATGACTTTGAAAAACCCTAGTAGAGAAAGCATTTTCATTCGGAGCTCATCATCACTATCATCTATCATACCGGATAGTTCGAATGGATTCATTTTATGTCCCTTATCTTGTGAGAATGATATGTAAGAACCTTCTACTGCTTTGGAGAGGTCCTCATACTCATGTTCAGGATCTATAATAATGACTTCGGTTCCCATCATTAGGCTTCTTACTGCCTCTAGTTTTACAAAGTAGCTTTTACCTGCTCCTGATTTAGCAAAAACTACCATATTAGCGTTCTCCAATTCAAATCTATCGAATACTACCAAACTATTATTATGTAAATTAAGGCCATACATAACTCCATGATCCATTGTTAGTTCTGATGAGACGAATGGGAATGTTGTAGCTAAGGAAGTAGTATCCATATTTCGTGTAATATGCATTTTGTCTAAAGCGAGTGGTTGTGTACTAATAAATCCAGGTTCTTGTAACAAAGTGGCCTGTTTCGCGGTTACATTCATTGCAGCTAGTGTAGAGGTAACATTTCTAGCATGTTTCTCTAGTATTTTTTTATTTGGTGCATATATCGTTATATACATTGCAAAATGAAAGAATTTTTCACTACCCTCTGCAATGGAGTCTTGTAATTGTTGAGCATCTCCTAGCTTTACTTTTAGGGAAGCATCTATTACTTTTCTATCCTCCATTTGGCTGTATAGGGTTGCTTCCATCTCTCCAATCTTTTTCTTAAGTTTTTCTAGTATCACTTTAGAATCAACAGGGTAGTAGAAGGTACTGATACGTAACGAGTGTTCAAAATTAATAATTGGGGAGAGCCAGTTTGGTCCTACAAATCTAGGGTATCCACTGATGAAAAATGTTTTGAAGTAATAGTCACCCATTTGTAAGTGATTAAAGTCCACTTCTAGATCAATAGGGGCTACAATATCTTTTAATGATAGGCCTGAGAAGTCGGCTGTAGGTCTTTCTACGGCTTCTACAGAGGTTTGAATATCGTTAGAGTTATCTACTACTTTTGTTTTTTTAGAATTGGGGCTTAGTTTATCGAGTAATCTAAAGATTATATTCTTTTTTTTCTCCTTCTTTATTACCGTATCCTCAAACCTTTCTTTTTGAAGATTATTAATCTTGTCTTCTTTGGTGGAGTCAACCTCTTGTTGTACCTGATTTTGTATATCTTTGTATTTATCGAGAGATTTACTATTCATTTTATCAACGACGGGAGAGTTAAATTGTTTGTTTTGTAATGTATCATTATCCATTATTTCCCTCCTCTTCTGGATTATATGTTGTGTAGAACTCAGTTATTAGTTCCTGATTAACTAATTGATGTCCCATGAGTCCCATTCTTCCTAATTGTTTAATAATATGATCTCTTTTTGGGTAGAGGAAGATTTTTGCTTTTTCTAGTAATCGTTCCTGTTTCATAGCCCTTTGTGTAGCCTGTTCATCTTTTGTTTTCTTTGCATCAAAGAGATTTGCACCTGGTATTGCAGCTGCTGGATTGTATGGTATTACGATGTAGAAGCTTTTATCAAGTACATTGTTTTCTACAATTAGGTTTTGTACAAATAGTGTGTAAATATTAAGCATTGATTTGAGACCCGTAGACATATTATCGCGGTTTTGATTTTTTAGGTAGTTTATGTAGTTTGAGATGTCTACTCTTTGTGTTCGAATTAGTATTTGTATATGAAAATTAAGGGAGTTAAGTAATCCTGCGAATGCATATATTTTACTATCTTGTTCATATTCTGCTAGAAGATCAAAGTTGATTGCGTTGGTTTGTATTACTAATGCTACACTTCCACTTTTTGTGATAACAACATCATCCACAATATTCTTTACCTCTAGGTGATCCTGTGTAGATGTAGTTGTTCTGGCTCTATCTTTTATATTCACGAGAGTTTTGCTGTTATTTTAATAGGGTTTTTACTTTGTTTATTATCTAATACCCATTGTATATTAGGTATTTTGTAGGTACTTTGATCAAACTGTATGTAGTATACACCTTGGGGTAATATTTGGTTTACCAAGAAATATCCGTTTGGGCCTGTACGATTTGCAAATATTACTTTCTCACTCTGATCTTTCAAATAGATTGGAATATTTGAAAGACCCCTGTTATTTATATCTGCTAACCATATATTAATATTACCAGGGAGTCTATTTACACTTTGAATATTGAATTGGTATTGTGAAATATTTTGAGGACCAAT
>DOZG01000036.1:0-11117 GCA_003518125.1 Patescibacteria group bacterium | reverse complement strand
GGAGGCTTGGTTTCTAGAATATCGTCTCCGGGTTTTTCCGTGAATAGTTTTGTATCTGTTTTTAATTTACCGCCTATAATTTTCCCTTTTTTATCATCATTTGGTTTGACTATTGGTTTTATTCTTTGTCCTTGCATCTGTTTATTTAACCAAACTCGTTGAGTCGGTTTGTTTATTGCAGTAAAGTAATTTTTTATAAATTCATCTGCCCCTTGATCGTTGATTGGAACTAATGCAAAGAATGCTCCTACAGAGGAGAGGATTAGGAATGCTGGCCATGCTATAATCCCTGGGAGGCCTACCTGTCTATTTAGGACTAGGAATATTGATCCACATCCTACTCCTGCAGCAAGGTATGCGAATTCTTTGAGTGTAAACTTTGTAAAGAGTTTAAACTCCACATCTAGTACATTTTGTGGTATTGGATGTTGTCTCATGCTATTTTTAGTTTACCATAGCATCTATAGGGTTTGAATAACCGATAATATTTGTTTTATTATATATCTATGAATAAATCTGATAAACAATTAATAGCCTATATAGAAGATTTATACGATTTTAGGCAAAGGATTCCAGCTTTTTTGAGTAAAGGGAAGATAGAAGAGGTCTGGGATATTAAGGTGAAAGGTGGGAGGTACAAGGATATTAGTGATAGACAGAGGGGGATAATTAATAGGAAGATATCTATATTAAAGGATTCTTTAGAGTGGATTGTACTTAAACCTTTTGTACAATTTATTGGTGTTTCTGGTTCCGTAGCATCGGAATTTGTTAAGGAGAAGGATGATATTGATTTGTTTATTGTGACTAGAAACGATACTCTGTGGATATATCGACTGTATTTATATTTTAGGAATATATCTAAGAGACGAATTAGGTCGAGGAGTAAACAGAGTGATGTTAAAGATAAGCTTTGTGTTAATTTTTTAACAGAAGAGCGTAACTTATTGTTAGAGAATGATATGTTTAATTTAAATGAGTTGCTTTTTCTTAAACCTGTTTATTATTCAGCATTTCTAAGTGTTATTTTTTTACAAAATGATTGGTTGAGGGAGAAGTACCTTGTATCTAGGAAATTTCTTAGGAGAGAATCATTAAAGGTTGGTATGTTAAAAACGATTATGAAAAGAAATTGTATTTTTTTTATAATAAATCTTATTTGCTTCCTATTACAAGTCGGATATATGGTGGTAATGAAGCATGATCCAGATATCCAGAGATTGGTAAATGGTTTTAGAAGTGGGAGAGTTGAATTTTTTCCTAAAGGATTTAGAGAAGAAAAGTTAGGAAAGACTTAATATCTATTTAGATTAAAGAATTGAGCGTTTTCTTGAATATATTTAGGTAATATTTTTTTGTTGATAGTGGTTATGAATGTTTGTTGGTTGTTTAATATCTTCTTATTAAAAACCTTTTTTGTATTCTTGGTATCTAACTCTGAGGCTATATCATCTAGTAAGAGGATGGGGTAGTAGCCTAGCTCTTTAGCCACTATTTCTTGGGATTTAAATATTAGATTACCAATAGCTATTCTTTTTTGACCACGGGAGCCGTATTTTTTAACGTCTTGATCTGTAAATATATTCCAATCGTCTCTGTGTGGCCCAATATTACTGTATCCTGTTGCTATATCTCTCTTTTTGCTTTCCTCTAATACCGTATCAAGTATTTTTTGTATTTCATCTATTTTATTTTTTACTTTTTTAATTGGTTTCATCTTTTTATCACAGAAGTTATATTTAAGAGAAAAGTTTTCTTGTTTAAATTTTTGAATAATATTTAATCTTTCTTTGTAAATCAAAGAAGATAGTTCTGAGAGTTGTGTTGTCCAAAAGTTTAATTGGGGATCGTTTTTAGCGATAATGCCTCTTTCATAAAACTTCTTTGATAGTTTCTTGAGGTAGGAATTTCTTTGCCTAAGTACATTTCTAAATTTTTTCAGTATTGAAGAGTATTCATAGTTCATGTGGGAGATTGTTTCATCTAGAAAAATTCTTCTTTGGTTAGGAGATAACATGAGTAAGTCAATTCTTTCGGGATTGAATATTGTGGCAGAGTTTTGTAAGAAGAATTTTTTAGGGGTGGTTTTACTATCGTCTATCATATATATTTTCCGATTATTATCTTTGTAATGAGCGTATTTATGTTCGTTTATAGTGATTTCTATTCTACTATGTTTTGTTATTCCAGTTTGGTTGTTGCGTATATATTCATCACTGCTTGACCAGGGTGAGGTTCCGTTACAGATGATGTGTAATGCCTCTAATACAGAGCTTTTTCCTTGTGCGTTATCACCGTATAAAATGATAATGTTGGATTTAAATTTTAATTCTAAATCTTTGAACTTTCTAAAATTTTGTAATTTTATACTCTTAATCATTATGTTTTTAATATCGCAAGAAATGCTTTTTGAGGAATATTTACCTGTCCTACCCGTTTAAGTCTTTTCTTTCCCTTTTTCTGCTTTTCAAGGAGTTTCAGTTTTCTACTGTAATCTCCACCGTATAACTTTGCTGTAACATCTTTTCTAAATGCTCTTATATCCTCTCTTGCTATTATTGTAGCTCCTATAGCCGCTTGTAGTGGTATAGAGAATTGTTGTCTGGGAATTTCCTCTTTCATTACTTTAAGTAATTTCACTGCTTTAGGTCTTGCATCTTTCCTTGTTTCCAAAAAACTTAATGCTGGGATTTCATTAAAGTTTACTAGAATGGAGACTTTAACTAAGTCTACTGGGAAGAAGTCTATAAACTCATATTCCATCGAAGCGTACCCACTTGATATATTCTTGAGTTGGTCAAAGAAGTTTGATATCAAAGAGGCTAATGGCATATCGTACTCGAGTACGATATATTGGTCTTTTAATTGTATATTGGCATCACCTTGATTCAGGTATTTAGTATTTATATATGTACCTCTGTGAGCTTGACATAGGTTCATTAGGTCTCCCATATATCTATCTGGTGTTAGAATTTCTACCCTTACCCACGGTTCTGAGATTTCTTTGATTCTATTTGGGTCTGGTAGTTCACTTGGGGTTTGTATCTCAATTTCTTTATTATCATCTACTATTACATGGTATTCAACTGTTGGTGCGGTTATAATTAACGAGACATCATATTCTCTTTCTAATCGTTCTTGTACTATCTGCATGTGTAAAAGTCCTAAAAAGCCACATTTAAATCCAGAGCCTAGTAATGCTGATCTTTGATCGGTAAATGTTAGTGCAGCATCATTTAATGCTAATTTATTTAATGATATTTTTAGTGGCTCATATTCTTCTGTAGTAGTAGGAAAGAATGTTGCGAACACATTAGATTTTGGTGTCTTGTAACCAGGTAAGGATTTACTGTCTTTCTTGTCAGATACTGTGTCTCCTACGGTAAAATATTTAATATCTTTAAGTCCTGTAGCTATGTATCCAACTTCTCCTGTACCCAAGAATTCTGTTTCCTTTAAATCTGGATTAAATGTACCTATTTCTGTAGGTTTAAAACTTTCCTGTTTTTGAATTATATATAGATCTTGTGGTTTACTATGTTTATATTTGATTGATCCATTGAATATTCTTATTGCAACAACAACCCCTTTATGTTCATCGTAGAAAGAATCAAAGATTAATGCTTGTAGCGGATCATTAGAATTTCCTTTAGGAGGAGGGCATTGTTTAATTATCTCATCGAGTAACAATTCTACATTTTCTCCTGTTTTCCCAGATACTTTTACAATCTCTTCTCTCTTAAAACCTAAGAGATTGCATATTTCCTCTTCTCTATCTGTGATATTAATATTTGGTAAATCTATTTTGTTAAGTACTGGTATTAGTGTAAGTCCCAGGTTTAATGCTTTTCTGGTATTTGAAATAGTTTGTGCTTGTATTCCTTGTGAGGCATCTATGAGTAGTAGAGCAGCTTCACACGCTGCAAGAGATCTAGATACTTCGTATGAGAAGTCTACATGTCCTGGTGTATCTATGAGATTAAGTGTGTATCCTTTGTAGTTCATTTTACATGCTTGGAGTTTTATGGTAATACCTCTTTCTTGTTCTAATTCTAGTCTATCTAGAATTCTTTCATTGTATTTTTCACCAGTGGTATTGGTATTTGTAGCTTCTAGTAGTCTATCAGCTAGTGTAGATTTACCATGGTCAATGTGTGCAATTATTGAAAAATTGCGTATTTTATTTAGTTCTTGCATACCATGGATTATACAAAGTAAGGGGTTTTTTAGAAAGGGTTTACCTTACCCCTATCTTCATTTCAAATTCTTCGCTGAATTGTACACCGACTACACTTTCTACTGTTAAATATACATCATATTTGCTTTTGGGTTTCAGGAGTATCTCTATACTTTCTGATTCCCCTGTAGCACGTTGTAATCTATATGCCTGATCATTTATTATCAACCCAATCTCCGATCTTGTAGGGCTGAGTGTAGTACCTAAGAATGTTAATATTTTATCCTTCTCCGAGTTATTTCTTAATTGTAATATTGGTTTTGAGTAGAAATCAGACTCTCTTTTTGTGAGCAGGGCATTATATATGTATCCATCGTCTCCATCTTTGTAGATCTTTTCTATACTTAGGATTTCATGTGTACCACCCACTAAATCAACAATTACTTCTGAACTAGTTGTAACACCCAATATATCTGTAATTTTTTTAATATTCTTAGTTATTGGTTCGAGATTAATGACTGTGATGGATGGGATTATGAAAAGTAGTGCTAGTAAACCGAGAGCGATAGGTTCGAGAACCTTTCCAAAAAAAGCTTTGAATTTTGATTGTTTATTCTTAGTTATCATTTTTAAAAATATGAGTGCTTATTCCTACTAGGATATATCTTCTCTGTTTCAATTTCAAATGTTTTCATCAATCCCCATATGCACAGGAGGGATATTACTCCTGCGGTAATACCAATCCATAGGTATGTATCACCTTGTAGTGTGTTAATGATTACAATTATTGAAGAAATTACAACGAAGCTTGTCCATATGAATATTTTAAGGAATGTAGAAGTACTACTTGTAACCCATTTCAATATATTAAATTTAACTACTTTAGCTATTGTTCTTGGGTTATTTTTAGTATTTTGTAAAATAGTGGTTTGGAGAATCATGTATATGGTGAAGACTCCAAGGATGGATATCATTACTAAATCAGATATTGAGTTAACAAAAAGCGTTGTTTCTATATTAGGAAGAAATATTTGGGTAGAGAATATTCCGGTTACTTCATTTCCTACATTGAACTGTATACCATAAACAGCAATGAGAGTAAAAAGCCCTAAAAACTTACCAGCTATCATTAATACTGCTGGGAGTAATGAGAGTTTAATCGCTTTTTTTAGAAGTATTGACATTATCTTGGGCGAGTTTATTAAGTTTAGATGCAAGTCTTGATTTATTTCTGCTTGCATTCCCTTTCTTTATAATATGTTTCTTGGCTGCTTTGTCAAGTACCTTATTAACTTGTGGAAGAGCTTTTGTGGCTTCGTCAAGCTTTTTTTCTTCAATTAGGGTATTAAATCTTTTAGTAGCTTTTTTAATACGATTTCTAAGTCTGTCGTTAAAAACAGTTCTTCTTTTGGTTTGTCTTAAATCTTTTATTGATGTTCTTAAATTTGGCATCTAGTTATTGTATATATATTAATCTCAGCTGCGGTAATTATATCGGTATTCAAAGTGTTTGTAAACATTTAGTTTTCTGTTACACTATACCATATGGGAAGGAGGATTAGAATTTGGATATTGGTAGTATCACTCATTGCAGGAATTGCTGTAGTAGGTAGTTTAGCCTTAAAAGAAAATACTTCTTCTACACAGGAGGATGTTTTAGGTAGTGTAGATATTAATTACAAGCATATTCCATATATCACGTCTGTACCTATGAAATCACTGTATGTAGGGGAATTGTTTAGATATTTCGTAGAAGTAAGTGATCTGGATACGGATATGGAGGATGTTACTATATATCTAACAGAAAGCCCTCGATGGATGTATATTGAGAGAAATGCGATTAGAGGAATACCGTTAGAGAGTGGTACTTACAAGTTTGTTGTGACAGTGTCTGATGGGGAGAATTCTTCTTCACAAGTAAATTATGTTTTAGTAGAGACATATGAATAGGAGGTGGGGATATATATTAAGTGGTGTATTTGTACTTCTGATCGGAGTACTATTTACTTTTGTATTCCAAGTTCGGAGTTCCGATGAAATGGATACTATATCTGGTTGTGTACCATACAATGTATCTTTGTCTAAAGGTGAAGATGACTATCAGGTTGTAATTGATTGGATGACCTCAGATGAGTGTCTAGGTTATGTAGTGTATGGTGATGACAGGGGGAGTTTGGATTTGGTGAGTATTGATGTAGGTAATCTTTCTTCAAAAAGACATACAGTTGTTATTGATAAATTACTTAATACTCGGAATTATTATTTCCTTATAAATTCTGGGGATGTAAATTACGGGGATAGTGGGATTCCACTATCTTTTTCTCTCTCTTCTCTCTAGTATTTTTTCTTCGAAATATTTCTTAGGGTTAAACATTTTGTAGGAAGTCATTTCAGCACTTCTGTATGTGTTTGAGTTTATAATCAGGGTAGCTAACTGATTTCCTTTATTAGTATTGTGGATAATTATACCAATCATTATTATTGCAAGTCCTACAAGTATTCTTCCAATTGTACTGTCGAATATTCCTGTCTGAGGTATACTTTCTATACTTGTACAATCTTGGGCAACTATCAATTCTACAGAAGTTCTAAGGGTAGAAGGATCTTGTGGTATTTCTGAAGGTGTTACAATCACTTCATTTAAATTATCTCCACTTAAAGAGTTACTCCCTGCTATTGCATTGAAGGTTATTGTTAAAACTCCGCCTGTATCTATTGACCAAGATGCTTGAGGTTCCCATACAACTTCTTGAGATTCTCCTACATCTGTAACTGTTACAAATACAGAGTCTGCAATTGAATTCCCGTTTAGTTTTGAAGAACCGGATACATATTCAAAACCCAATGGTAATTTATCTTTTATTGATTCTATTGTGTCTGTTAAATCTCCATTATTAGTAATCGTTATCGTAAATGTCGAGGTATTGTCAGGGGATACTCTTTCTACACAGGTCTCTGACGAGGTGTTGGTTACACTAAATTTTGATTCTGTTGTTGTAGTACCTTCTGTTGTATCTTGAGTACTATCATTTCCAGATGTACTATCTTGATCAGTATCTGTTGTATCTGCTTCGTCATCTGTAGATTCTAGAAAGGTTATTTCTTTAGTTGTAGTTCCTAAGCTACTACCATCTTGTGTTATTTCAACAGTTATTTCTAAATCCCCTTCGTAAGAATCTAATGTTGAGAGGGACTCATCTTCAGAGAAGTTACTCACATTGTAAAGATTGCTTTCAGTTATGGTAATTCTCCCTCGGCCTGGATCTAATTCAAAACCGTCTGTCATTGTAAGAGTTGTTTGTTGAAAGGAGAATTTAACTATGGTGTCAGTGTCCTCTAGTCCTCCAACGGTAATCAATGCTGATTCAAGTTTTGTTCTACCTGCTAAGGTGTATGTATCGAAGGTTAGTCCTGTTATACCGGCTCTTGCTGTTGTAGAAATCTCAATTAATCTATTACAGATTATTGAATCAACTGTATCTCCTGTACTATCTACCGCCTGTGCAGAAATTTGTAATGTACTACTATCCCCAAAGTCTGAAATGGTTTTGGATATAGTATTACCAACTGTCTCGTCTGGTTCAGTGGGTACATTATTAATCAAGAATTTATAATCGGTATATTCGGATGAGTCAAAAGTTGCGGTTATGGTAATTTCTTCATCAGGGGTAATTTTACCGGTAACTATTAAATCGTCTTCTGTCGTAATGGTCATTGCATTACATGAGGTACTGAGGATATTTGTAGCGGAACAGGTCAAGTAAGAGTCTTGTTGTGTGGTACTGTAAAGTGTATTCGTTGAGAGGTCTGTGAGTGGACATGAGGCTAAGCAGTCATTTATTGTACCGGTTGAAGTATTGAATTTAAAGGCTCTTTTAGTATTACCACAGGTACTAGTTATTTGAGGATCGATGTAGTAACAGCCGCATGTTACTGTTTGGGTATCGTCTTGTTGGAAGATATCTCCAATTAAGTAGAAATATATTATTGAGCCAATCAAAGAGAGAATTAGTATTCCTAGGATAACAAAGAGTACTCTAATTATGGTTTTGGATTTTTTCTTCTGTTGGTTCATATATAGGCAGTGATATTACATTCTTAGTACAGTTTAGGTTAATACACTGATAAATGTCAACTAAAGTAGTAATGTAAAAAGGGAAAGTCCAAGAGTGGGTTCTATTCTTCCAGTTTTGATTTCATAGTCAAGATTACTGAGTTTTTGGTATTGTAGAAGTATTTTATTCCTGTTTGCATTCTTTACACTTTTTATTATTGGATATACTATAAATGGAGGGAGTTTGAGTATTGATGCGATTGCTCTTTCATTTGTGTTATTGTCAAGTAAGTGTTTTATTTGTATTGCTATTCTAAGGTTTCTAGCTATCATCGCTAGTATGTAGTGTGGGTCTGTCTTATATTCTAGTAATTTATCTAATGTATTACTTATTTCTTTCTGATCTGAGGTATTTATGTAATCCATTAATTTCCAAATATCTGTTTCTAAGGTGTCAGCTACAGTTTGGTTAAGGGTGTTTTCATCAATAGTGTCTGTTTCAAGAAGTTTAAGTTTATTAAGATTATTAAAAAATCTTTCAGGTTCATAGTTGGATCTTTGAGAGAGTATATTTAGTATTTCTAATGGTATTGTGAGTGTGTATTGGGATATTTCTTTTTTTGCCCAAGTTAGAAAGGTTCTTTTGTTCAGTTTTTGGAATTCTTCTACAGAGTCTTTTTCTTTGAAAAATTTATAGTATTTGGTATTACTCCGAATCTTTTGATCTTCCCAAATGATTATGTTTAGAGAATCTTCCTTGGATATTTGGAAGAGGTTTTCAATTAGAATCTCTTTTTCTTTATTTTTATATATCCGTTTAAGAAAATATATTTTTGGTGTTAGGAAAAGGGATGGAGAATAGAGTCTATCAATTATATTTTCTGCTTTAGTACTGTCCGCATCTAGGATGACAATATCATTATCTGTGAATTGGGTATCTAGTAAGTTATGTACTGCCCTTAGTGATAGGTATGTGTCTTTCCCATGATAGAGTTTTTGCATACTATTCTGTTGTTTGAGTAATATTTTCTTCTATAGCTAACTCTTTTCCGTAGAGGATAGTGATATCTTCAGCGTTTAGGTTTGTGGTTATATATTCTGGTTTAATTATACTGTCAGGTTGGATATATTGGTTAATTGATTCTAATGAGTGAGAGTATGTACTGTCATTATTCAGGTAGGAGATTGTTGTTTCTTTGTTATTATAGAGTGTTCCCATATATCCAATTTTAAGATAGGGGTATTGTTCAATAAGATTATGATATTTTTGGGTGGTTTCTGTGTATCCCAATCCTGTGTTGTAGATTTTAATTAGGGGGTCTTCTTCATAGAGTTGTGGGTCATTATATACAGAAGATATATATTCATGTATATCTTCATACTCTCCAAGTCCATCTACAGGTCCAATCGCATATGCTCCTGTACTTACTACATCTCGGCTCTTAAGTAATCTTCCAGCACCAGCGTTTGGGTCTAGAATAAAGGAGAAGGTTTCTCCTGTCTCTTGGAATATTTTCAACAGATCTACTCCAGCTTCAACTTCATCTAATGTAAATTCTGATATTTGGATATTGTCTTGTACAACATTGAATAGATTCATTATTGTCCTAGGATCAAGTAGAGATCCTGAGGCTATCTTTTCAGTGACTGCGGATAGTACATTTTGTTGTCTTTGGGCTCTAGCAAAGTCTGATCCTTCTCCGTTTTGTTGGGAATGCCTTGATCTTGTATATTCCAAAGCAGTGGACCCGTCCATGTGTTGTGGTCCTTTTACAAATCTTACTGTTTTGTACCCAGTACCATCAGGATACATATAGTCGGTAAAAGAGTTTTCTACATTTATATCTATTCCTCCGAGAGTGTCTATCAATCCCACAAAACCTTTGTAGTCAATCATCGCATGATACTGTATTTCATTCCCAGTTATCTCAGTTACAACCTCACGAAGTCTGAGTAGTCCTGACCCTTCATTTTTCTGTTCTGAGGTGGAGTAGACAGAATTTATCCTATTAAACCAGAAGACCTCAGGATTAACTTGCACATGCAGGTCCCTTGGTATCGAAGTCATTATTATATCTTGTGTATCGTAGTTGTATGATGTGAGTATGAGACTATCGGTGTTAAGAAGATTACCCGTTCCCCTAGTATCAATACCAACAATTAAAACAGTAGTATATTTGTTTGTACTATCTCTTTTAAGTTTTGGTATATCCTGGGTGATGATATCGTTGGGTCTTAGATTAAATCCTATCACTTGACCTGTTTTGTATGCTTTATAAATAAAATATCCAATGTAACTAACTACTACAGTGGCAATTATTGCAATGATAATGAAAATTATTTTAGTAATCTTCTGTTTGTTTGTTAATGGTTGCTTTGGGAGCTTTATACGTTTTGGTCGAGAGATCTTTTTCCTTTCTGTTTTGTTAGAAAGAGGTTTGATGATTCTAGGTTGTTTTATTTCAGAATCATCTAATGTAATTTTCATGGCAGTTCATTTTATCTTAAATATGTACTGATATTTATATTATGTTCACTTAAAGTCGTTGCGTAGTGTGGTGTTCCATCATCTTCATGTATGTAGTAGTAATAATTGTTTGATTCTGGATTTCGTACTGCGTTTATAGCTTCCAATCCCGGGTTACATATTGGTGTTGGAACTAGCCCAGGATATTTATATGTATTATATTGGTTTTGTGAGTTTTTGTCTTGTGATGTAATTGTATGTTCCCAATCCTTAACTGGATAGAGGAGGGTTGCATCAATTTGTAGTAACCATCCTTCTGCGTATCGTCTTTTGATTATATCTGCAATTATTGATCTATCTGTACTACTGTATCCCTCTCTTTCTACCATTGAGGCTATTATTATATTTTCGTAGAGATC
>DOZG01000096.1:1397-4993 GCA_003518125.1 Patescibacteria group bacterium | reverse complement strand
CCATACAAAGATTAATCCAATACCTATTACTATAGCTAAAGGTGCTCCAATTAATGTAAGGGAAAATAGTATCAAAGGACATGGTAGTAGTAGAGTAATTCCTAAACCTATTAGGAAGCTAGAAAGAAATTCCCGTATTGAGGTGTTTACCTTTTTCTCAATTTTAAGGGTTTTAACAGGAGCTAAATATATTAATACTACACCTACAATATACAATGCTACAAAACTAATAAGGGTAGGGAATACATTTATACTGAAGAGTTTGTTTCTAGCTGTTCCAGTAAGATTAATATTTATATTCGAAGTTATTTTACTTAAATTTGAAACATCCAACCCACTACTTTCTTCTGTTGAAGTAATTATAGTTTCATATATCTCTCCCTCAGCTAACTCTTCATCAATCGTTGAAGAGGAAGCATATATTAAGCTTTCACCTTTGACTGTACCGGATATGACAGAAGCTGTTGCAAATACTCTTGCATCTTCCATCACTCTACCTGACACATTACTATCATATGCAAATACCATTAAGTCTTTTCCAAGAGTTCCAGAGACATCTGAGAACAT
The DNA here is from genome assembly GCA_003518125.1 of Patescibacteria group bacterium. GTDB lineage: Bacteria > Patescibacteriota > Dojkabacteria > SC72 > SC72 > UBA9296. Next base: position 4,426 of record DOZG01000096.1, on the reverse strand, counting down.
CGCTGCGGTAGTAGCATTCTGAGCAATTGATCCACTAACATCAACTCTTTGTGCTGCTAAATATGCACTACCATATATATTACCCGAAACATTAATTGTTTTAGCAATAGCATATACATCACCTGTAATTGTTCCGGATATGGTTAATATATTTGTAGCTATGAAAACATCTCCATCTATAACACCAGAGATTGTTACTGAGCTAGCATCAGATATATAGAAATTCTCTTCTATAATCTCTGATTGTTCTAGTATATAATCCCCCTCTTCAAATTGTGCTGCTTTGATTGGTGTTATGAATATAGAAAGGATTAGTAAGGATAGTATTGGGAGTATTCCTAATACTTTTAGTTTTTGTTTAAACATATTTTTTTAAATATGAAGTTATATATTAAATATTAGCAGAAATTGTTTCAAAAGTTTAGTAACTTGAACTTTTGTAATGGAATTTGTATATTAAAACCTACATAAGTAAAAACTTTGTGTACTATGAAAGTTCTGAATATCATTCAAAAATACTATCCATCTAGGGGTGGTGCAGAGTTGTTTATGCAAATAGTTTCAGAATATTTAGCAGAAGAATTAAACTATGATGTTGATGTCTGGACAACCAACGCACTCAGAGCTGAAACTCTTTGGGACTTAGAAGGAGAAACTATTCAAGTTGATAAGGCTTTAATCAACGGTGTAAAGGTGAGGAGGTTTTCTTTTGAAGGTCATATTCTAAACCATAAGTATATAAACAAGATATATAGGGTATTATTTAGTCATTTTCCAAATTGGAAAATACAGAATCTAGCTTCCTGCCCAACAATATTTTCGATGCTAAAAGAAGCCAAGAGTAACTTACTTAAAAACTATGATTATATTACAGTCACCTCATCCCCATACTACTTCCTCTTCTATGTGGGATATATAATATCTAAGAGATTCAATATTCCTTACATAATAATACCAGCACTTCATGTGGGAAAGGATAGTAAAGATTCTTTAAGGAAGAAGTACTTACGAAAATCAATTCTACCGTTTCTTAAATATGCGGATAAGATAGTTTTGAATACAAGAGTTGAGGGTGAATATATCTATGACTTTTGTAAAAAGAATGGAGTTTTAATTGATAAAGAAAAACTTATTCTCATCGGTCAAGGTATATTTTTAGATAAAATATTAATAGGAAATGGAGAAAGGTTTAAGGAAAAATATTCTTTGGAATACCCAATTGTTTTTCAAGTAGGTTCTAAAACATTTGATAAAGGTAGTTTCAATTTAATTAAGGCTATGAAATTAATCTGGGATCAGGGGGGGAAATATCATCTTGTTTTTGCAGGGCAGTCTAATAGAGAATTTACTAAATATATAGAAAGTCTGGATGGTAAGTATAAGAAATATATTTTAAATATTAATAATATTTCGGATCAAGAAAAATGGGATCTTTATGATGCAGGAGATCTGTTTTCTATGGTATCCAAAACAGATTCTTTCGGTATTGTTTATCTAGAATCTTGGGCGTATAGAAAGCCTGTATTAGGTTGCAACAATGCTGCTATGAGGGAGGTGATTAGTAATAATTCAGATGGTTTTCTAGTTGACTTTGACGACATCAGAGGCATATCAAAAAAGATTAAGTACTTATTGGATAATAAAGAAAGAAGATTAGAAATGGGGAGTAATGGATTTATAAAAGTAAGGGAGAAGTATGATTGGAATAGGAATTTAAAGAAGGTAGCAGAGATATATAAAAAGTCAAATTGAAATGTCTATCTAATTCAAGTAGAATATTTCTACTCGATATTTATGTCTAATTAAATTATTAATGTCATGTTGATATGGGAAAAGCTAGAGTTGGAATCATTGGATGTGGTCATATTTTAAATCGTCATTTAGAATCTATAGAGTTTAATAAAAAGGACTATAAATTAGTTGCCTTGTGTGATAATGATAAGAAGGTTCTTGATGCTGCATTGAAAGAGAATGATGTAAAAGGGTTTTTAGATTATAAAAAGATGTTGAAAGAGATGAAAGGGAAAATGGATTTTGTAACAATAGCAACTCCGAATTATTTACACTATGAAATGGCACTTGATTCCTTAGATGCTGGTTACGACATATTGATTGAGAAACCTATTGCATTTGAGGCATCTAAAGTAAAAGAGATTTCTGATAAGGCTAAGAAGTTAAAGAAAAATGCATATGCTGTTCTACAAGTAAGATATAATCCAACAGTTCAAATGATAAGAAATGTTTTAGATGCTGGTTTACTTGGGAATATTCGTTCTGTAAGTTTTATCCAAAGATGGCAAAGGCCTGTTGGGTATTTTAAAGATTGGAGAGGAATTAAAGAGCAAGGGGGAAGGTCTCTTTATGAGTATGCAATTCACTACTTTGACATAATACAAATGATGTTTGGTCTTCCCAAGGTGAAAAGTACCTATACTTTTAATCATAAGCATATGGAAATTCCGTTTGAGGATACACTTTACTCTATCGTTGAGTATAAGAATGGTGTATCTGGTTCTCTTGAAGTTAATGTTGCTGTTGAACCATCCAATTTAGAATGCTCTATCGCTATCATGGGTTCTCAGGGTTTTTTAAAGGTTGCTGGTAATGCATTAGATGTTGTCGAAAGAGCATCTTTTGAAACAGAAGAGTTACAGAAAAAGTGGGACAAGATTAAATCAGATGCTGGTGATGGAATTACACCAAACTCTTACGGTACCCATGTAGGTTCTTGTCCTAATCATCCAAAGTTGTACAAAGAAATTGCGAAGGGGAAAGGAATTAACGTTTCTGAAGCAATCCCTTCTATTCACTTTATTGAGGAAGTTTATGGAAGAGAGGAAGATTAGGTTAGGGATAGTTGGTTGTGGACATATATTTAAAAAGCACCTACAAGCTATTGTAGACAATGCTAACCTTTTTGAAATTGTAGGGGTTGCTAATCATAATAAAGAAATTGTTTTAGAGTTTCCAAAGGAGTGGAAGGTACAAACTTTCTATGATCATAAAGAAATGTTTTCTAAGCTAGGAGA
>DOZG01000096.1:0-1336 GCA_003518125.1 Patescibacteria group bacterium | reverse complement strand
AGTGGTTATGATGTATTAATAGAAAAACCTGTAGCCATAGATATTTCTAAGATTAAAGAAATTAATGACCTAGCCACTAAATTAGGAAGAAAAGCACATAGTGTACTACAGTGTAGATATATGTCTGTCTTTAGTTCCTTGAAGAGTATATTGAAGGAGAATTTAATTGGGGATATTCGGTGTATTGATTTTGCGCAAATGTGGCAACGACCGATTGGTCATATAAATAAGATGAAACCACCACCCCTTTATGAATACAGTATCCATTATTTAGATATCATTCAAATCCTTTTTGGGATACCAAAAGTTTTATTTACTAAAACTTTTACACATAAGCATATTGATGCTCCATATGAAGATACAATTAGATCAGTGGTTGAATATAACGGTGGTATATCAGGTTCTATAAGAGTTACATTAGCTTTTGAACCAAGTAGTTGGGGGACTAAGCTACTTATCATGGGTTCCAAAGGTTATTTAGACGTTGATTTTGTTAATAGCAAAGTAGATGCTTCTTTTGAGGATAAAGAGGATAAGGAGAAATATGACAAACTAATGAGTACTGTTGTTGAGGATAATTGTTTTGGGCAACTGTATAAAGAGATATATGGGAAAAACGCAATTACTGTGTTAGACTCTATTCAAGTAGTTCAATTTATACAAAATATCTATGGGAAAATCTAAGATGAAGAATTTTGATGATGGTTTTAACAAACAGAATTTTGTTCTCTTTGATGGTGATATAAAAGTTCATCCTGGTGCAGTTATTGGTTGTAGTTCATCAATTGGTAAAAATACCAAAATATTTAATTGTATTATAGGTAGTGTTGATATTGGCCAAGATTGTATTATTGGTAACTATTCAATATTGGAAGATGGAGTAAAGATTGGAGATAGATCAAAGATTTGGCATTACTGTCATATAAGGGATGATGTTACCATTGGGAAAGATTGTAACCTCGGAGATTATGTTTTTATAGACTCAGGTGTTACTATAGGGAACGGAACAAAGATACAGAATTATGTTCCTGTTTATCATGGGGTAACTCTTGAAGAGGGAGTGTTTTTTGGTCCAAACTCTCTTACTACAAATGATAAAGTACCAAGATCTAGAACAGCCGATGGAAAAACAAAGAGTGGTGATGATTGGTTTGTTGGATCTATACACATAGGAAAAGATGCTTCTATAGGTGCTGGTGCAGTATTAATTGCTGGAATAAAGATAGGTGAGAAAGCTATGATAGGTGCAGGTGCTGTTGTAACTAAAGATGTTCCACCAGGTGCCGTTGTTGTAGGTACTCCTGCAAGAATAATGAAATATGTAAAAGGTTATGAG
>DOZG01000031.1:1530-14095 GCA_003518125.1 Patescibacteria group bacterium | reverse complement strand
AGAACCCAACTTCTCCAAGAAGATTTTAAAGAATTCATTGAGAATTCAATCTATCATTTCTCAGAAGTTGATGAGAAAGAAGAAAAAGACGCCCTCTATAATCTAATCAAAAAAGACTACTACCATACTAAAGAGCTTAAACTTAAACGTAAAATTGCCGTAGCAGAAACGCAAGGCAATATTAAGGAAAGTGAAAAACTCCTAAAGAAATTCCTTAAATTAACAGATGAGATGAAAAATGAGTAAAAGGGTTACTGATTACGATACTTACAACTATGATTACTCTCAATACTGGAAAAACAGAGAGTATGAAAACAATGCAGAACATATTGTTCTAAAAAGTTTCTTAAAAAATCAACAAGGGAATTGGTTTATCGACATCGGAGGATCATACGGAAGATTAACTGACACCTACGCCAATAAATTTAAAAACTGTGTGATAATAGATTACTCCCTCAAAACATTAAAACGTAATTACCCTACTGTAAAGAGCCTTTCCCCCAATATCACCCTCATTGCCGCCAATGCATACAAAATACCTTTTAGAGATAACACCTTTGATGGGGGTCTCATGGTAAGGGTCCTACACCACATAAAACGACAGAAAGAGTATTTCTCTGAACTCTCAAGGGTACTCAAAGATGACAGTATATATATCCAAGAGTTTGCAAACAAAATCCATCTCAAAGCACGAATTAGAGCAATATTAAAAATGGATAGAACACTGTTTAACAGAGAACCATATCAACAACCTACCATCAATCTTGAAGGAGCAAAACATTCAGGAGTATCTTTTCTTAACTACCACCCCCAATATATTATAAATATCATAGAGAAATGTGGTTTTGATATAGAAGAAAGACAAGGCTGTTCATATCTAAGAATCCCTATACTCAAAAAGATACTTGGTACAAAGATAATAACAGGAATGGAAAAGATCCTTCAAAAACTTTTCTCTAATTCTAATCTCCCTCCCAGTATATTTCTAAAAACAGAACTTGAGAAAGAGCGAAAAGATAGTAAAGAATATAATTCTCTAGAAGAAATTCTTCTATGCCCTAACTGTAAAGGAGAAATGTCATTTGGAGAAAATATAGCAATATGTAATAATTGTCATAAAGAATATATCAAAGATGGCAATATATGGGATTTCAGAGTAGATTAAAACCAAAAAGATCGCTAGGTCAAAATTTTTTTAATAACAAATCGCTTGCTCAACACATCGTTAATTTGGTCTTGGAGACCACTCCTACACATATCACAGAGATAGGACCTGGGAAAGGTGTTTTTACATCGCTCTTTTATGTTACTACAAAAAAAATATCCCTGATTGAGAAGGATTCAAGCTTTTCTGACGACTTACAACTTCTTTTTAAAGATTTGAGCGTCCACAACCAAGATTTCCTCGAAATAGACCTAGTTAATTCAGATACAACTTACTTTGGATCCCTCCCATATAATGCATCAAAACCAATCATCAAAAAAATTTTAACTTCAAAAACATTTACAAACCCAGCATTCTTCATCATTCAAAAAGAGGTTGCAGACAAATACGCAAACAAGAAAACAAATCAATTAGGTTTAATAAGAGAGATATATTCCGATTGTAAGATACTCCTTACAATTAAGCCAGGTAATTTTAAACCAAAACCAAAAGTAATGAGTTCCTTTGTAAAATTCACTCCACATAATAAATATCACAATATTGATAAAGTTCAATTAGAGACGTTAATACTTAACTCTTTTAACCAACCAAGAAAGACCTTAAAGAACAATTTAAAAAATACAAGATACCAACTACTTAAAAACGAAGAATCTTTAAGACCTAGTCAACTATCACTCAATCAGTATGTGTTAATCTTAAACCGCTCCTGATATAATACGACATGAGTAAACGACCCAAGAAGAAAGAACCTAAAAAAAAACAACTTAATCTTGGATTAAAACAATCTCCTTTTAATATCCTCACAAAACATAAAGAAAAATTCGAATTATTTAGGGCAAAATGGGATACAAAAAGATATACAAAGAGTACTTGGGTATGGTTTAGTATAGTAATCTCTATATCACTAATCACAACACAGATTGTTGTAATACAAGAAAAAATCAAATCTCTCCCAAAACAAATACCTCTATTCCAATTCTATATTGATAACACACAACGCTTGGCATCCTCCACCCTCATATATCTAATACCTACAATATCAGTAATAATATTTTTACTTGGAATAATATTTTCTAATAAGTATTATAATAAGGAAAGAGTACTATCCAACTTCTTACTTCTAACTACACTACTAGCCATACTCATCATGTCGGTCTCTTTAATAAGATTAATTAACCTCTACTAAAAATGGATTACGCAATCCCAACTCAAGTTTTTATATATCTAACCAATCTCATTGACACAACCTTTTCAACGGGAGATATATCTAAATATTTAGCTTTTATCCCCATATTTCTTATTGGATTCATCTCATCATTCCTACTTACACCAATAATTGGGCGAATAGCTTGGAAATACAAAATTACATATAAACCGAAAGAGAAACGAAAGAATAAAGAATTCGATAATCCTCAGAAAGCACTTCATGATATTGAAACCCCAGCACTAGGAGGACTTGCTGTTATGATACCTGCTTTCATAATAATGATACTTTGTTTCCAATTAAACTCCTTTACAATTCCAATTTTAATAGCTTTCTCTATTCTAATAATTGGGTCTGTACTTGATGATATTCTAAACCTTGACTCTAGAATACAATTTATCTATCAACTACTAGCCTGCCTCGTCATTGTATTCTCCATCATTGACCTCTCACAGATAGGAATAATTGGAAATGAGATTCTTAATCTATCAGCATATACATTAAGCTTTAAATTCTTAGGTCTATCACTATCACTAGCGCTACCTGGAGATATAATCCTCTTCTTCTGGTTATTTCTATGCATCAATGCAGTTAAATGGGTTGCTGGTTCGCCAGGATTAGTCGAAAGTTGTGCCACAATAATCTTTCTACTTCTTTTTGTCATAGGAGTAAGAACATTTTCAATATTCTCATCAACAATATCCATTGTAATAGCAGGCTCATTAATCGCTTTCCTGTATTTTGCAATCCCACCACAAAAAATAATGTCTGGATCTCCAGGAAAGTCTGTATTTGGATTTACAATCGCACTCCTAGCATTAATCAGTAATTCAAAATTCTCCACCTCCCTTATGATTCTAGGCTTACCCCTTTTAGACGCCATATTCGTTGTGATTAGAAGGATAATTGTACATAAACCAAAATCCTTGGTGGAATTAATGAAAATAAATGACACAACACATTTCCATCATCAATTAATAAAACTTGGCTTTTCGAGAAGACAAATACTCTTNNGGAGCAATGAGATATTTTGCCTTTATCTTCGGTATAACCCTAATCCTATTCCTAATCGCCATTATCAACTACAAAGCTAACAAGAGAGAAGCAAAAAAGAAAACAGATTCCCCAGAATCAAAATACTCTTACTAAATAGACAAAAAGATATAGATTCCATATAATGACATATGAAAAAATTTAAATCTGTCTTAATTATTACACTTTCAATAATAGCCCTCTCAATCCTCATATATTTTTTACCAATTGACGGATTAATTAGTAGAATCCCATTTATTAATCGCTTTTACAGTAATACAATATTAGAAGTAGTCAGCATAAATGGAAAAGCCAAGGTAAGTATAGACGGTGAAGAATACGGTGATACTCCCCTTACAATCAGCGATCTCAATCAGGGAAACTACACCATTCAACTGGAAAGGATTAGTGACACACAAAATTTCTACAACAAACAAACTTTTAATATTAAACTCACAAAAAACACTACTTCAAGAATTGAAATAGAGATTGGACCAGCAGGAATACTTCATGGAAGTATTCTCTACTACACACCACAAAACAATTACGAGAAGGATATAGGAACACTTTCTGTGCTTTGTGATGTAGAAGAAAGTAAAATATATATTGATGATGAATATGTAAAGCAGGTACCACTAATTGCACATGAACTATCAGCCAAAGAGTACAACCTAGAAGTTTCAATAAACAACTACGAGTCGTTGGAAATACCCATACTGATAGAGAATGGATATTTACTTAATGTAAAAGCATATCTTTTCCCTATCCCTGTAAATTTTAATAGTAGTACTGATGAGTAAAAAAGAAAGTTTAAAAATTAAAAACCAAACTCCAATCTCCATCATTATGCATGGAGGAGATTATTTAGGATATCTACTAGCCCAAACACTTCTAGAACAAGGAAGCCAGGTTGTCATTATAGACAAATACACCTCTACTACAAAAAAATATACCAACCAATTAAAGAAGGGAGGAAATGTAACCTTTATTAATTTCAAAGGGGCAAAAACCTTCTTAAAAAATTTAGGAAGAATAGATTACCTTTACTACAACTTAAATAACAGACTTCAACAGAATGAAACTTTCGAAAGTAAGGATTTTTTAATCGAAACTGATAATCTCAACCTATCATTAAAACATGCTCAAAAATTCAAAGCTAAAATCTCAATACTAACCTCTCTAAGATTAAATAGGGAATTAGCTAATAAGGTTAATAATGAGAAACTAGCACAACCATCCCCTTACTCAAATATCGAATTACAGAAATACTGTGAGAATCTCACTGCTGAATTTAGAGACCAAACAAAAGCTAACCTAAGAATAATCCGATTAGGAACAATACTCGGAAAAGGGATAGAGCAAATATCAGACCCTAAACTACATATGCTTCTCTCTGATAGTATAAGTAAAAATCAAATTAAGATAATCGGAGAAGGTTTAGATATTCATAATATTATTGACGCAAGTGATGCTGTGTATGGCATACTTAAACTTACCTTTTCAGATAAGACCCGAGGCGAGGTAATATCACTCACAAACAAAACTGACTATACTACACTATCGATAGCATACAAACTCTTAGAATTGAATGTGTCCGCTCAAGCTATAAAATTTGTCACTAATGAAGACGCCCTCCTTATCCTTCAAGACCTCTATGTACCAGCCCCTAATGCATCAAAATATGGATGGAAACAACAAGCAATCCTAGAAGCTACCCTTATCGATCAAATCCAAAAATACTATGAATTAAACGATCAGAAATGGAATATCCCAACTAAAAAAAACATCACTAAGCCTTTAAGTTCAATAGAAATTGACACTAAAGGAGGAAAGATAATAAATAAGATAAAAGAAATCTTTAAAAAAAGGAATACAAAAAAACTTTTCTCAGAAATTAACTATGGGAAATTTTCTTTAAATATCCTAACAGTTACCCTTACACTCTTGTTAATATATTTTCTCCTATCACCGATAGTTGGAATAGCCATTGGTGGATCAGTAATATACTCAAATATTAACAATCTTAAAACTGATGTTTTAAACTATGATTTTGATAAAGCTACCAAGAGCCTAAATACAATTGAAAATCACTTAGGTAAAGTAAAAAAGAACACTACTAGATTAAATTGGGTATTTTCATTACTTAATAAAAACACTTTACTCTCCGAAATAGATAAGCTCTTTTTAGGATTTGATTACGCCATTGATAGTGGAGATAATCTAATTAGTGGCTTAGAACCATTAGCTTACTACATTAGAGATTTTGAACCTGCTATTAATTTCGATAGTGGAACACCCTCTACTACCAGAGAATATAGAGATTACTTAGATAGTATGGAAGAGAACCAATATCTAACAAGCGAAGGAGCATACAAATTAAATCTAGCAAATGAGATAATTTCGTCTGTAGTTGTAGAATACTTCCCCAGATTCCTTCAAAATGAGATGTTAAATTTCAAAACAACTATTAACGAAACTTCTGAATCTGTAGAATCATTAAACTCAATTGTTAGTTTCTTGCCTGATATATTAGGAAATACTGAAAGAAAAAGATTCTTAGTTCTTTTACAAAACGAAGGAGAGATTAGAGGTACCGGAGGATGGATCTCAAGTTATGCCATTGTTGGTATTGAAGGAGGACAAATCAGAGAACTTTTTGTAGATGATATTTACAATGCAGATGGGACATTAAGAGTACAAAACAAAACCTTCACTCCACCTCAATCCTTAGCAAATACCTTAGAGATAACCAACTACTCATTTTCTCTAGTAAATTGGAGCCCTGATCTCTACACTGTTTTACTTGAATCGGAAAGTTTTGTCTCCGCTTTGGGTAAAGGTAATGACCTAGATGGATTATTTACAATTGATATCTCCTTCATACAAAAACTCCTCACCAAATGGGGAGGTATAGAAGTACCAGGAGAAACAGTATTAATAACAAGTGATAATCTTCACTCTAAAATTTTTGAAATACACGAAAATTTTACCCCAGGATCAACACAAAAGGCTACCTTCTTGGCTAATTTAGCAAACGAAACAGTAACAAAAATACTATCCTCTAACTTCAATGAATACAAAGATGTTGTATCTATATTCGAAGAGAGTTTAAATGAAAAACATTTACAGGCAGTATTCAAAAACAGTGAAGCTACCAAGTTCTTTGATGATAATAATTGGGATGGCCAACTTGATAGTAAATACATATCTGCACCAATCTCTATTGATTGGAATTGGGGTGGTAATAAAGCAAATTTATATATCAAGAAAGACCATAAACTAGATATTGTTTTAGATGATACTGAAATTACATACACATATGAAATAAATGTAATTAATGAAAGTACTGCAAATACATACCCTGAGGGGGAATATAGAAATTACACCCGTATATACATTCCAAGTAGAGCAAAAATACTGGGAATCGCTGGTATGGAAAATAATGAATACGATATCTACAATGAAGGTGGTTTTAAAGTTGTTGGTGGTTGGTTTAATACAGACATAAAAGACTCTAATAAGCTAGTATTGAGATACAAAATATCTAAAACCGATCTTGGAACATACTTCCCACTATCAACACAGAATAATAATGCATTTTTCGATTTGAATATCTTTAAACAAGCAGGATCTAAAAAAGAGAGTTATGTTTTAAACATTACATATCCAGATGACTGGAATATTCTAGAAAGTGACGAATTGACAAGCATAAGCAATCAACTCAGTAGAAGATTTGATCTAGTATCAGACACTCAATTTAATATAAGTTGGACTACACCTTAATCTGGTTGTTACTCTTAAGATAAAGGTATAAATCAAGTATCTCATCAGTAGATATTTTCTCTTTTTGTAAGAACTTTTTAATCTCTTCAATACCAATATCTGTATTAACTGGCATTCGATTACTAATACCCATAGGTTTAAGAAAAGTAGCTATATGACTAGCTTTGCAATTCTTACATGAGAAGTGTATAATACTCGATATTGGAGTTTCCTGTATGATTTCTAAATCATCTATCGAATATGCTGTACCACATTTATCACAAAACTTTGCAATTGTATCTATAAAATACTGTTTTTGTTCGTTACTATTTTCACCCATATATTAAATATTATAACACAAAATAGATGGCTAAAACTTCAGACAAAAATAAAGCAATTAAGAAGTTGGTTGAGAAAGGTAAAGTACAAGGTTTCCTTTCACAAGAAGATATTTTGGAAGTATTCCCAACCATAGAAGATGATATAGAACTCCTTGATGAAATATTCAGAACTGTCCAAAAGAATGAAATAGAGGTATTAGACCCAGAAGAAAAAACAATAGCTCATGAAGAATTAACACTCGAAAAGAAAATACGTATTCTTAAAACAATTCAATCTAACCTTTCAACAGACGCCATTAGATCATACCTTTTTGAAATTGGTAAAATTCCTCTTCTTACCGCAAATGAAGAGGTAATACTTGCTAAAAGGATAGAGGCTGGGGATAACGAAGCTTCTCAATTACTAACAACTGCTAACCTAAGACTGGTTGTAAGTATTGCTAAAAAGTATAGCAAGAGTGGTTTAGAACTCCTCGATCTTATCCAAGAGGGTAATATTGGTTTAATGAGGGCTGTAGAAAAATTTGACTACACAAAAGGCTTTAAATTTTCTACATATGCTACATGGTGGATTAGACAGGCAATTACAAGAGCTATTGCTGACCAAGCAAGAACTATACGTGTCCCTGTACATATGATTGAAACCATAAACAAATTCAATAAGGTTACCAGTATATTAACAATTAAACTCGGTAGACAACCAACAGATGAGGAAATTGCCAAAGAAATGGATATTGAAATAGGAAAGGTTGCAGAGATTAGAAAGATTAAACAGAATCCATCATCACTGTCTACACCAATCGGTGATGAAAAAGATAGTAAATTACAAGATATCATCGCAGATGACTGGTCTCAAACACCAGAGGAATTTGCAACTGCTCAGTACTTAAAAAATCAATTAAATGGCATACTAGATGAATTACAAGATAGAGAGAGAAGAGTGTTAGAACTTAGGTTTGGTCTAGAAGATGGTGTATCAAGAACATTAGAAGAAGTTGGTAGAGAGTTTGGAGTCACTAGAGAACGAATTAGACAAATAGAGGCTAAAGCTTTGAAGAAACTCAAGGAAAAATCTACAAAGAAACAACTAGATGACTATATAGATCTTTAATCTACTTGGTTTAGTCTCAAGAATTCCTGAGGAGATACTGGGAAACTTTCTTCCGTTTTTATAGTTATATCACCCAAGACCTCAGTATCAAAAGAGCTACTAATAGGTTTTATGAAATTAGCTGCATCAGGATTAATATCTAACTCTAATGTTTGTGAATATACTGCAAACCCTACCCAAACAATAGTCATTACTAATAAGATTATTAATATCGGTAATATTTTCTTTATCAAACTCATACTAATCGTTATAAAACTTATTATTCTCAATATGATATATTCTCATGGATATAGAGAACCCCTTTAAACCATTCTCCTCGTCTTGCCCATACGAAAACCTATCAATAATTGGATACATAGGCATAGCCTCAAGATCCTCAAAAAGATTATCTATATTACTCTCAGGGCCAAGTACAGATAACTGTACTGCCCATGGAGATAGTACAGAGGTATTAATATCAAAAAGTTCTTCATCATATTCAGTAAAGCTTAAACTTCTTAATAGAAACCCGTTTCTCGACACTACAGCGTCAATATTTGACATAAACAAGCTAAAATTACCAGAAGTTGGATATATTAATTGTAAAGAATCAAGATCTTCCCCCAATTCAGCATACTGAACATCTAACTGAGCAAGGGCCTCAATTTTTTGGTTTAGAGCTCCATATATCCGTTCCTTCTCTCTTATCTCATCATTTATCCTATCTATTGTTAACAAAGTTGGTCTAATAGCAAACGCGATTAACAGTATTGCCATTAATATGGTAAAACCAGACATATAATACATACTCTTCTTAGTTGGAGAATTCTTTAGAAACTCCATATATCTAAATTGTTTTCTTTCAGAAGTATCAGCCATCAAACCCACTTACTGTGAAATTAACTCTAATATCAAACACCGAGCCATCTTTTGTTGTACTAAATGATACCTGTTCATAATTGGGATTGCTTTTCATAGCCGATTCGTAATCCTTAAACGACTTAAAGTCTGTAGTTTTAAGATTTAGAGATACCCTACCATTATTAAAAGAGAGTGTCTCAACTAGCAATCCATATGGAATACCATTTCGTATTTCATTTATCACAACAGAGTTAACCTTCTGTCCCCTATCTATCTTTGATACATCTATCAAAAGTACCTGAAGGTTCTCATATGTAATACTGTCCTGCTTCCAATTCCCACCAGAAAGCATAGTGACTTGATCATTTATAGATTTAGTTAAATCATTGTTTTTCTCATCTAGAACAAATCTTGAGATAAAGACCCCAAGTGCAATAAGTTCTACAACAATCAGCATATATTTACCCACCTCAAACATCCATATGTATGCATTAGCCCATATATTGTTAGGACGTGATACCGGCTTAAGAAAATCTATAGATTTAGGAATATTATCTTTTCTAATCATAAGGCAGTTTCTATATAATTATAAGTGTTTTAGTATATTGGATACTTTGTTATAATACAAGCATTATGAATACAAACTCACATCCAGAAAAAATCTTTATAGGTGTTTCCTGGCCTTATGCATCAGACAAAATCCATCTTGGACATTTAGCAGGTCAATATATAGCTTGTGATGTATTTGCACGGTATCACAGATTGAAAGGAAATGATGTATTGATGGTGTCGGGCAGTGACTGTCATGGCACACCAATACTATTGAAGGCAGAGAAAGAGAATATCTCTCCAGAAGAATTAGTTAAGAAATCACATAAACAAATTCTAGAAACATACAAAAACTTAGGCCTCCTTTATGAAAACTACACCTCAACTATGACGGAGAATCACAAAGAAGTAGTTCATAATATTTTCTTAGTACTAAAAGAAAGAGGCTATCTCTATGAAAGTACCTCTCAACAGTATTACGATATGAAAGTGAACAGGTTTCTACCTGATAGGTATGTCATAGGAACGTGTCCAGAGTGTGGTAATACAAATGCAAGAGGAGATGAGTGTCCAAAGTGTGGAGCATATTTAAGTGTTGAAGATTTAATAAACCCTCGTAGTACACTATCTGATGTAAAACCCGAACTAAGAGAAACAAGACATTTCTACCTTGATCTAAAGAAACTAGAACCTAAATTAGACAAATGGATGAAAGAGAGTAGTAAAAATTGGAGAAAATGGGTTAGAGAATCTTCCAAGGGTTGGATAAGGGGAGGCCTTAAACCAAGAGCAGCTACTCGAGATATGAAGTTTGGTATTGAAGTTCCCGTTGATGGATGGGAAGGTAAGGTCATATATGTTTGGATAGAGGCCGTTATCGGCTATCTTAGTGCTGCGATAGAGTGGGCACAAAATATTGGGGAACCTTCTAAGTGGGAAGATTTCTGGAAGGATAAGGATTGTAAACATTTCTACTTCATTGCAGGAGGTAATACACAATTTCATACAATCATATGGCCAGCAGAATTAATGGGGTATAGTGAAAAATATGGCGATGATACACTTTGGGAAAAGTACAAACTACCAGGAGAAACTAAGGGAGAAAAGCTCAATCTTCCATTTGATGTTCCTTCTAACAAAATGCTTATGTATAAAGGAAGAAAAATGAGCAAAGGGGATAGTCATATGTTAACTGCAGATGAATTATACGAAAAGTATGGTGCAGATCTCACTCGTTTTTTCTTTATCCGCTTTGCCCCAGAGAATCATGATAGGGAATTTAGTTGGGATGACTTGGTAAGTACAAACAATCACGAACTTGTTGCTAATATTGGGAATTTTGTAAATAGAACACTTACTTTTGCCTACAGTAAATTTAATAAAACAGTTCCTAATGGGCAGTGGGATGAAGGTGTGAAGAAAAATATTGATAGTACATTTAAAGAGGTCGGAGAGTGTATAGAGGAAGTTAAACTCACAAAAGCATTACAAAGTATATTAAAGTTAGGGGATTTTGCAAATAAGTATTTTAATGATAGGGCACCTTGGATTGATATTAAGGGGAATAAAGAGAGAGCTAAAGATACATTGTTTAATGCAATACAGTTAACTAATGCTTTAAGAATACTTCTTAGACCTTTTACTCCCTTTGGTTGTAAAAAATTAAGTGAATTACTCAATATTAGGGATGAGTATGATGCTAATGATGTTTTAGTACAGAAGGGTTTAGTAGAAAAGAATATAGATACATGGGTATATGAGGAGATAGAGGGAGAGAAAGAGTTAAATAAACCTGAAATATTGTGGGAGAAGATAGAGATTTAAATACTCAATATATATCTTTTTATTATTAAGCTACTTTACAATTCCTGCTCTATCCATTATCCTTACTTTAAGATCGTTAACACCATAATTCTCTATCAAATAAGGAGTTTACTTTGCCAAAACGAAAAACAAAATCTAAAGAAAAAGCAAAACAGAAACCAACAGCACGAGGTAATGGCAAAAGGAATCACTAAGAAAGGAGTACTATGGAAAAGCTTTTTTCTAATTATTCGAATTAGAAAGGAGGTGATCTAGCTTTAAACAGGAGAAAGTAGCCCTCATTGTAGCTTCATGCTCAATACTTTCTCCTGTTCTTAACCCCTGATTTGCTGTTCCATTAACATCCCCTCTGCTAATCCCAATGTTACTAACTCCTGCCATACAGCTTCAGTAACAAAAGGTACAAAAGGATGCATAATCTTTAGATTTTCTTTCAATATATAAAGCAGTTCACTTAATTTCTCTACCCTTGTATCACCCTCTAACTCACCCTTGATCTCCTCTATCCATACATCACATACTGTATGCCAAAAGAACTCTCTAATGGTTTCTGCACCAAGATTAAATCGATACCCCTCAATATACCCAGAGATTCTTTCTATATGCTTCTTAGTCTCCTGAACCCTTTCTAAAGATAAATCTACTTTATAGTCAGATACAGCCTGTATCTCAGACCCCTCTATACTCATAATGACAAACCTACTAGCATTCCATATCTTGTTTACAAAGTTTCTGTT
>DOZG01000031.1:1178-1499 GCA_003518125.1 Patescibacteria group bacterium | reverse complement strand
ACCAAAGTCTAAGAGCATCTGCCCCGTATTTCTCAAACACCTCTTTAGGTTCTACACCATTACCCTTACTCTTTGACATCTTTGTCCCATCTGGGGCCATAATCATACCTGTAAGAAACACTATACTAAACGGAACTTTCTTCGTCCTATACAAACTCAACATTAACATCCTTGCTGACCACCAGAACAAAATATCTCTTGCATGAATCATTGTTTGGGTAGGAAAGTATTTCTTAAAATCTTCACCTTCTGGACCACCTAGTGTGGAATACGGCCATTGACCAGAACTAAACCAAGTATCAAACATATCTGTTTCAGCTT
>DOZG01000031.1:301-1139 GCA_003518125.1 Patescibacteria group bacterium | reverse complement strand
CTTTCCTTCCTGTAACCAATCATACAATTTCTTACCCCCGCTGTACCATACAGGTATTCTTTGTCCCCACCAAAGTTGTCTTGATATACACCAAGGTTGAATATTTTCAAAAAAATACTCTAAGGCTCTTTGTTGTCCTTGAGGAATAACTGTAACTTTACCTTTTCTAAGTGATTTTAATGCTTTCTTAGCTAAATCACTTACATCTACATACCATTGGTTAGAGATTACAGGTTCTACTGGAGTTTTACATCTCTCACATACAGCTACTTCATGTTTAATGTTTTCAATTTTTACCAATAGCCCCTGTTCTTCTAATTCTTTACAAAGAAATTTTGAACATTCAACTGTACTCATACCCTTAAATCTTTCTGGGATATCACCGGTCATCTTACCTTCCTCATCTATCACATTTACAACATCTAAATTGTGTTTCTTCCCTGTTTCGAAATCAATAGGGGAGTGAGCAGGTGTAACCTTAAGTGCACCTGTACCAGTTTCCATATCTACTTCCTTTTCTGCAATTACAGGTATCTCCCTGTTAGCAATCGGTAATATTACCTTCTTACCAATATATTCTATATATCTAGAGTCCTCAGGGTTTACTGCTAGAGCAGTATCTCCCAACATTGTTTCTGGACGGGTAGTTGCTACTGTAATATATTTATCCTCTTCTCCAACAATAGGGTATTTAATATATGCGAATATTCCTCTTCTTTCTTCGTGTTCTGTATCAATATCTGCTAATGCAGTTTTACAATGAGGACATATATTTACAATCCTCTTATCCCTATACACCATTCCTTCTTTAAACATCATTTCAAATGTTTCATATATG
>DOZG01000031.1:0-294 GCA_003518125.1 Patescibacteria group bacterium | reverse complement strand
TAGACCAATATTCTTTTCTTGATCTCTAGCATTGGATGCGTTAGTCATACAGAATTCATAGCACTGTTTGTAGAACTCTTCTCTTCCCATTTCCCATTTATCCTTACCCTCACCTTTTAGTTTTTTTGTAAACTCTGTTTCTGTTTGTATACCCGCATGGTCTTTACCGGGTAGTAGTAAAGTGGGGTGTCCTGTCATCCTCATATATCTTCCAATGGCATCATGGAATGAGTAGCCACACATATGTCCAAGATGTAGATTCCCGTTAGCGTTTGGTGGTGGTAGTGTAATCGT
>DOZG01000045.1:4965-5228 GCA_003518125.1 Patescibacteria group bacterium | reverse complement strand
TAGTAAAACATATGATTCCTAACCAATCTACTAGCCTTTTCAATTTCTTGTTTAGAAAACCTTAGTCGTTTTAATATCTCCTGAGTCATTTGAGCTCCGATAATGTCATGCCCATAGAAATGACCATTCCCCATATCTGTTCTTACCTTTCCGATATCATGAAGAAGTGCTACTAACTTAACACTATCTTCTGCAATATCACATGTACGAAGTGAATGTTCATATACATCATATTTATGATACAGTTTCTGTTCCATACCAAC
>DOZG01000045.1:0-4887 GCA_003518125.1 Patescibacteria group bacterium | reverse complement strand
CTAATTCGTTCCATAGAAACCATTTCTGCAACTGGAAGGGCTCTAGGTATAGCTTTAAGTGTTTCTTCCTCAATATCAAATTCTAACTGACTAGCTAATCTACATGCCTTAAATGCACGTAAACCATCTTCTTTAAATCTCTCAATTGGAGTACCCACAGCTCTAATTAATTTCATATTCAAATCTGTAATTCCATTAAATGGATCATATATATTCAAAAGTTGCTCCTCCTTATTCCCCCCTAGGTCTGCTATTGAAAAATCTATTGCCATGGCATTGAATGTGAAATCCCTTCGACCTAAATCATTATCTATCTCCACAACAAACTTAACACTACTAGGCCATCTTCCATCGACATACTCTGCTTCACTTCTAAAGGTTGTTACCTCCACCTCATGTACTTCACCCTTACTATCTTGTGTGAGCGAAAGAACTGTTCCAAATTTAGCACCTGTCGCTACTGATTTAGGAAATATGTTTAACATTTCATCAGGGAGAGCATCTGTAGCTAAGTCATAGTCATAGGGTTGTTTATCCAAGAGTAAATCCCTTATAGCACCACCTACAAGGTAACACTCGAATCCTTCATCTACAAGCATCTTTGCAGTAGTTTGTACATAGTCTGGAATTGATATTGACAGTTTCATAATATATTAAGATTATCAGTAAATACTGGTTTAATCAATCTAAAAAAATTATCAAGGGTACTACCTTGATAATTAGTGATGGGTAGTATCTCTAATCCTAAAATATCTTTCCAATACTCCTCCTGTGTAGGCTCCGGTGTTGGAGGATCGAAATATACAATAAGTTCTTTAGTTGAATATACATATGGGAGTCTCTGGATACAGAAACCTTCCATTCCTGGTTGTGTCTGTGCTCCACTTACCCATTCTTCACCTATTTTATTCCATACTGATATTGAATCAGGTCTTAGATAATTTCCCCAATCAGAACCATATACCATACAGTGAGCCTTAGTATTTCTATCATAGAATGTAATAACCCCACAGTTTGCATCTTCCTCACTAAGTATACACTGTTTATAGACTACCAACTTACGTTCTTCATAAGGGCCCAAATCAATTACCTTACTCACTGTTGCTTTATAGTTCACCCAAATATCATTTAAATATTCTTTTGTATTATTTTTAACATAGAGGGTCACTTGAGAAAGATTTGAGCTCCATATCTCCACTTCCCATTTAACTAATTCAACTGCTGGTTTAACCGTAAAAGTTTCTATAACAACACCATTTCGAGGGCTTCCTCCTACATCTGAAGCCAGTAAACCTACTCCATCTATATCTATGTACTTTCCACCTCTGCATAAAATATTTGTACAGGTTATTCCTTCCTTAAATTCTTGATCAGTATTTTCATACAAAAGTTGGGTTATGTCTCCATTATCTATATGCTCCCTGCTAAGTGGAATTCTTATTGTTTCAATATCCCGTTCATCAGGAGTGTTGTTATACCAGTAATATCCTATATCTACCTTCGAGAACGGTGGCAATGCAACCGTATGTGTTTTATTGTATCTTCTACTCCTATAATTATCAGATGTGAAGTAACTAATATTTTTTCTAGATACAACCTCGGACGTATACTCCCCTGCTACATGATTGGGTTCATATGTAACTCCTTCTTTTCCAACACTCCTTATCGTAAATGATATAGTGCTGTAAAAACCCTCATCTAGAGCATATATTGGGGATACAAGGAATAGAAGGATAAAGAGGATTGTAAATATCGGTACAGAAAAGGTTTTCATAGTTTAGTACGGTAATCTTAATACCTTAAGTGTACTAAACAGTTATGAACTTCAGATGAACTACTTCTTTATTTTAACCTTTTCTGTAACATAGAAATTACGCTTAAATTTCCCTAGTCCTAACATCATCTCAGTTTTTGCTTGTATATATGGAACAAATCCAAAAGTAAGCATATTTATTGTAATAAATACAATTTCAATAAAGTCTAAAACATGTCTCCACCACTTCCAATTCTTAGGAACAGGAATTAATATTCGCCTATACACAAAAATTGGGATATTAAGTAATGTAATAAATAGGAAAATCATACTCATAACCTGAGCCAAATTGTAAGAATAAACTGTAAAATTATAGCTAGGATTGATGACACCCATTATATAAAGCCCAAAGGTTAAGATAAAGATAACGGAGAGATACCAAATTTGATACTCAAACAGGGTTCCAAATATCATTATCTTTCTATAAAGAGGAAAGTCCTTTTTATCTTTAGTAATTGCAGCTAAAGTTATAGGAACATTGATACTCCCCCAACCCCATCTATATTGTTGCTTATAGTAAGACATATGGGATTTCCAATAAGTAGTATTCTCAACTGCATCATTATAAGTCGGAATATAAACTTCTTGACTCTTAAAAGTTCCCTTACTTCGAACCATTGCATTCCAATAGAAAGCAGTATCATCATTAGCTATCTCGGGGTCCCAGAATTTAAAGTTTTCTAATGTCTTAAGATTTACAACATAGGAGGAAAAAGAATCTCTAATATACATCTCTTCCCCGTTAAAAAGAAATGTTTTCTTTTTATCAAATACCCAACCATACAGTAAAACAAGAGTTAACATATTAGATTGAGCACGAATTATATGAGGAACACTCCAAATATTATTCATAAAAGTGTGTAATGCTGAAGCATAGTAATACATCTTCCCCTCCTCTTCTTTCTCTAAATATCTATATGCTATAGCTGATAGATATTTCTCATGGGGTCGCATATCAGAATCACATGTTATAAGAAGATACTTACTAATATCTTCTCCTCGGGTTTTTAGCTCTTTTACAAAATGTCTAATTGCCCAATTAATATTAGCGCCCTTTACACCAGCAATTTCTCCAGGAATTCCAGTAGGATGAATGTAATATTGCATACTTTTAAACTTCTTTCCATATTTCTCTTTCAAATATTCATAATTCTTCAACTGCATCTCTGCTTTCTTTTCCTCTATCGCAAGTACAACCTCAATTTTATCAGCACCAACTGTACTATTAGAAAACGCTTTGAAAGAAGGTTTTAAAATATCTAAATCTTCTGCGTACACTGGACACAGATATATAAAATTGAGTTCATCAAACTCTTTGGGATACTCTTTTTTAATCCTTGATATCCAATCAATAGACGTCTCCTTTTTAATCTTCTTGACACCAATAGCAATACCTAATACAAATTTGACTGTCCGAACACTCCAATAAGCAACTAGAAATGCTACATAAATAACAAAAACTACATCGAGTTTTAAAATAGCAAGAACTAAAGGAATTAATAAACATAGCCAAAAGAGAACCCCAGTAAATATTTCCCAAAATCGCTTTTCCCCTCTCGTAATACCTAAAGGATAACCTTGAGATCTATCTTCAGGACTGTAAGGATTTTTATATTCCACAATCCCACCCAATGTACCACAGTAAGAAATCGCCTTCTTATTTAATCTATATGCGAATTGCTGTGTCCTTTTGTAACTAGATAGAATAATAGATATAAAACTCAATATTGCACCTAATATCATTTTTAGTGTTAAGGGTGACTTCTCCCCTTTCTTTTCTCTTCCAAGATCTATCCCTAATCTTAGTTTCTTAATAACCCCATGAGAATATCCCAATCTAAGCAACTTACGAACAATACTTACATCTTCCATATATGACAAATTCTCATCAAAGCCATTTACTTTATTAAATGGGTCTTTTTTTATAATTAAAAATCCTGCAAAATCTCCTCTCAATATTTGATTAAAACTTCTTGTACCAAACCATTTTAAGATATTAAATAGTATTTCCAAAATTTTAATATCTACTCTCTTGTTTTTAGGGTTAGTTTTAAAATAGCAGGATGCTATATCAAAATTCTTTTTACTAAATTTTTGGATAATATCTTGCAGGTCAGTATCTTTAATAAAATATGTGTCTGCGTCCATAAAAACAAATATGTCAGATTGAGCAATCTCTGCCCCATTATTTCTAGCAACTGAGGGCATTCCTCCTTCTATAATTTTAATACCAAAGCTTTTAGCTATAGAAACTGTATTATCAATAGACTTTGCATCTGAAAGAATAATTTCTAATGGTTGTACTGTTTGTTTTTTAATACTCTCTAAAAGTATAGGGAGGTGGGTTGCTTCGTTTTTTGCCGGAATAATGATTGATACTGGAAGTATTTTTTTCATATATCTGAAGAAGTTTTCTGAAATTATCTCATAAGTATACTACATAATGCAGTATAGGATATATAGATAGATGTTAACCTTACACTGATAATTTGACAATATCATTAATCAAAGATATATTTTAGGTATAGATAAATTTATTTCAATTAATACATTGAAAAACAAAAAGTTTTTTCAAGGATTTTCACTTATTGAAATCCTGGTTGTGGTTGCCTTAATTATAATATTGGCAACAATCACAATAGTAGCTATTAACCCAGCTAAGAACTTTGCAGACACTAGAAATGCACAGAGAAGTTCTGATGTTGGACAGATCCTAAACGCTATTACTCAATACACTTCTGAAGAGGGAAATGCTATTGGTGATTTCACTGATGCGATTGGGGGAGCTATCAATACCTGTCCTGCTACCAACGCAATAGGTACAGGAGATGTAGATCTTGCAGGAAATCTTGTAGATGAGTTTATCGTCGATATCCCTATGGATCCAAGCTCAGGTACTGCAGCAGATACAGGATATACTATTTGTGTCACAGCTGGGTCAAGAGTTGAAATAAATGCTCCCGGTGCAGAAAATGGGAAAACAATAACTGTAAAAAGATAAGAACTACTCTATTTTAGAGTAATATATAAATATATTTTGAGATAGTCTAAAACTGTCACTTTAGTCGTATGGA
>DOZG01000054.1 GCA_003518125.1 Patescibacteria group bacterium | reverse complement strand
CCCTCTATCTGCTTCCCATGCATCTTTCTGTTCATTAATGCAGGGTAGAGGGTGTCATTTATTAGTGAAGATTTTCCACTTCCAGAGACTCCTGTGATACAAGTTAAGGTGTTTAGGGGTATGGTTAAGTCTATATTCTTTAGATTATGTGTTGTTATTCCAATTAAGAAAACCTTGTTCTTTTTATTCACTAACTTTTTTTCTTGAACCTTATCTCTAATTTTATATCCTACAATAAGGTCTTTATTGAGGTATTTGGCAGTGTACGAATTAGATTGCTGTATATCCTTAAGATTCCCTTGGGCAACAATTCTCCCGCCTTTTTTACCTGCTTTGGGGCCAATGTCGACTATATGATCAGCGTGATGGATTGTTTCCTCATCATGTTCAACTACAATAACTGTATTTCCAGCATCTCTGAGGTTTTTAAGAGAGTTTATGAGTCTACTTACATCTCTCGCATGTAGCCCAATAGAAGGTTCATCGAGTACATATAGCACACCAGATAAACCAGTGCCAATTTGGGAAGCCAATCTAATTCTTTGAGATTCTCCTCCAGAGAGTGTTGTAGCTTTTCTTGAGAGTGTAAGATAATCTAGGCCTACGTTAGTCAAAAAATCCAATCTGGAATTGATTTCTTTGAGAATAGGCTTAGAGATCTCATGGCTATTACCTTTTAAGTTTAGGTTTTTTAGAAATTTTTGTAATTCTGAAATTTGTAATTCGGTTAAATCTATAATGTTTTTATCATTAAGGGTGATATATAGAGAGTAGGGCTTTAATCTTTGTCCATTACAGGTATGACATACAATATCTTCCATATATTTCTCAATCTCAGCTTTTCTGTATTCGGAATTCGTTTCTTTATATAATCTGGATTGTTCGTTAACTACACTTTCGTATTGCACATCATATATTCGTTCTCTACCGAATCTGTTAGTATATTTTATCTTATAATGAGGTTCCGCATCTTTTCCAAAGAAGATTAGGTCAAATATCTTTTTCGGGTAATTTTTAATTCTTGTTCTTAAATCAAATGCATGTTTTATAGCAACCGCCTCTAAGATTTTCTTGTTCCACGAGTCTTTTACCATTCTATTAGCCCAGGGGAATATACCGCCTTCAAGTACTGTTAAGTTAGGGTTGTAAAGTTTTTGTACATTTACCTGTTGTATGTGTCCTAATCCCATACAATTCGGACAGGCCCCTTCTGGAGAATTAAAAGAAAAAGTTGCAGGAGTTTTTTTAGGGTAGGAAAGATTACAGTTAAAACATGTAAATCGCTCTGAGAAAAACTGTTCTTTACTTTTACTTCTAACAATTATTTCTCCATCGGACATATTCGATGCTATTTCTAATGAATCTATCAATCTTTTATGAAATGTTTCGTTTCCAAATTGTGTACGATCTAATCTGTCAACTATAAGTTCAATATTATGTTTTTTGTTTTTTGCCATTGGAATATTATCTATATCATCAAGGTGGTAAGTATTACCATCCACGAATATTCTAAGAAATCCTTTATTAAGAAGTTTTTCAAACAATCCAGAGTATTCTCCCTTCCTATTCTTTATTAGTGGAGAGAGTATTTGGAATCTCTCTTTCTGTTTAAATTCTGATTCTATTAGCTTCGCAATTTGAGGTATTGTTTGAGATTTGATCTCTTTTCCACATTTTGGGCAGTGTGGAACACCAAGATGCCCATACAGGAGTCTTAAATATCCATATATCTCAGTAATTGTTCCTACAGTTGATCTGGGATTCTTATTTGTAGTTTTTTGATTGATAGAAATAGCTGGTGATAGTCCTGTTATTGATTCTACATCAGGCTTTTCCATTAGACCTAGGAATTGTCTGGCGTAAGAGGAGAGTGATTCAACATATCTTCTTTGACCTTCAGCGTATAGGGTATCGAAAGCTAAGGAGGATTTTCCACTTCCAGAGACTCCAGTAAACACAATTAGTTTGTTTTTTGGTAATTCTAGGGAGATATTTTTAAGATTGTGTTGCTTAGCCCCTTTAATTATAATTTTTTCGTTTTTCATTTCGATTTATATTATATCATGAGGATGTAGTATAATGGGGGGATTTAAGCACCTGTAGCTCAATTGGATGGAGCAACGCACTCCTAACGCGTAGGTTATCGGTTCGATTCCGATCAGGTGCGATTTAGTGTATTGTGTAAATGATTATTTGTAAACCATCTTCCTTTGTATCCATTAGTGTGAGAAGCTTTTCTCTTGATTTTGAAATTGTCCAGTACAAAACATTCTCGCTATTAACTAAAGGAGTTCTGTTATCTCCATCTTTATCTGCTATATAGATGAAGTTATCTTCTTCAAAGGATATATAACTAGAATTAGATATCCAAGTAATATTCTTTATTTGATCAAATAGAAGGTTTTCTACATCTTTTGCACCAATGTTTACTGTATGATCTCCATCTTCTTTATCAAATGTGAATATTTCATATTTTGTTGAATTCTTTAGAAGTAATTTATCATTATCTTGAGAGAACTCTATTAGCTCTACAGGGTATGGGGATACAGTGATATATTTACCTGTAACTATGTCATACCAGTATGTAGATTGTGTTGTCTGGATGTATACACCCTTAGCTTTCTGATTAACAGAAAATTGTGTAATTATACCTATAGTTTGGGTACATTCTGGGGAATTAGTAAAGAAACTGAAATCAAAACCTGTAGAACGGTAATTTTGAATATATTCTGTATTGTTTTGGAAATATACTGTAGGAATTACTTCTCTTAGAGATGAACCATCCAATTTGTATTGGGTAAGAGAATATTTTAAAATATCTTTTTCTGAAGTCTCTAGGTGTTTGAATGTGTAGAAAAAGCCTTCTTGGTCTGTTGTCCATTTATCTTTATCATTTAACTTTCTCATTAGTAAATATTTCGTATCCTTAGCAAAATCGTACGAAAGAACATCACTTTCAGATTCGAGTAAGAGATATTTATTATCTAATGACCAAGTAATGTTATAGTCTGAGAATTCTGATAGATCTATTAAGTTATTTTCTAATGTATTGTAATTAGAAATTTTATTTGTAGGAATTATATATTTGTTAGATGTCATTGTGTTGTCTACAGTTAACAATGCTAATTCCCCTGAGTGTGATAGTTGTATATCAAGGTTACTGATTGGTTCATCATCTGAATTGTCTAGCTTTAGAATCATAGTAGGATTGGTACCAAGTTCCCAGAATTCGGTATTAAGATCGTAATGAACGAATTCATAACCCGAGTCATCTTCAAGTAAAAGTAGTAGGTGGTTGTATGTATCATCTATCCAGTATTTTTGTAATGATTTTTCCGAGTTAAATCCAATCTTAGATTCAAACTCTGTCATTATTAACCAAGGGAATATAGGGGTAGATTTTTCTTCTACTATTGTTACTTCTTTATTCCAGTCGTAGTAACCATCTTTACTGACTTTTATATTATATGTCCCAATATCTAATGCAGTACTTTTGCTTGTACGCCCTATTGCTTCTTCATCTATATATATCGTTGCAAAAGTAGGGGAACTTTTTACTGTAAGGACACCTGTTCTTCTAACTGATTGATTAGAGAAATCTATTCTCCATCCACTAGCGTATAGGTAGATAGCTAATGTCCCAGTATATATGGAGAGGGTAATTAGAACGGAGACAAGTACAGGGAGAGATTTTTTCAATTTATCTGATTTCATAGTGGTTTTAGTATATCATAAGTTGGTATAATGGAAACATGATAGGAAAGAAATTAGGAATAGATTTAGGTACAACTAACTCTGTAGTGTTTGTACAGGGTGATGGTATTGTGTTTGTAGAGCCAACAGTTGTAGCTATTGATATCAATAGCTATAAAGTTATCGCTGTGGGTTCGGAAGCTAAGGCGATGATTGGGAAGACCCCTGATCATATTGTTGCTAAGAGACCTTTGAGGAATGGAGTAATTGCTGATTCTAGGGTCACAGAAGCTTTACTTAAGTATTTCTTTGACAAAGCTTTAGGAAAAGCAAGGTTTCTTAAACCGGATGTAGTTATTAGTGTTCCTGCTGGTATTACCACTGTGGAGCAACGAGCTGTACTTAAGGCTGCAAATGCTGCAGGTGCAAAGAATATTACATTACTTCCAGAACCATTACTTGCTGCTTTGGGTGCCCAATTACCAATTGATACATCATCTGGAAATATGATTGTGAATATGGGTGGTGGTACTACAGAAATTGCAGTAATTTCTTTGGATGGAATTGTTAGGTATGCTTCACTGAGAGTTGCCGGAGATTCTATTAATGAGGCTATCATTGCGTATATGAGGAAGCGTAAGGGGGTATTAATTGGTGAGCAGACTGCAGAGAAGGTTAAATTTGAGATAGGGTCTGCACTTGAAATGGAGAAACCTTTGAAGATGGAGGTAAGGGGTAGGGATATAGGGGCTGGTGTACCTAAGGCTGTATTAGTTAACTCTAATGATATTGCTCAGGCTGTTAAGATGCCTCTAAGAAAGATTATTCAATCTATTAAGGGTGTATTAGAGCAAACACCTCCAGAGCTCTCTGCTGATATTATAGATCGTGGTATGGTTATGAGTGGTGGTACTGCTATGCTTAGAAATTTAGATAGGTTAATTTCTAAAGCTACAGGTGTTCCAGCACATGTAGCAAATGAACCATTGTTTTGTGTTGTTAAGGGTACAGGTATGGCTTTAGAGTTAATTGCATCTGGTCAAAGAGTTTTCGTATTTGAAAAAAGTATTAGTTAGTGTATATTAACAGTATGATTAGTCTTTTTAGTAAAAAAGGGAAAAGTGAGATGAAGTTAGAAGAGGTAACGAAACTTCTTGAACAGCTTCGTATTCCAACGGGGTTAGTGTTTACACCAACCAATCTTAAGGAAGAGAAAAAGAGATTCTTTAATTCAGAAACATACGAACCTAATTTTGAGTATAGGGTAGTAAAGAACAGGAATAGTGAGATTTTGAAGGAGTTATCTAGTTTAAAAATAGTTTCGGATATTGATCCTAGAATTTCTAATTTCTATATCAAATTAATTGAATCAAAGAAAAACTCTAGTAATTTAATGCATGGAGTAGGGAATAATGAGTTGGTAACAGAGTTATCATTAAAGAAATATGGTAGTCCATCTTCAAAGCTTTTTAGAAATGCTAGTAGAGTACTCAGGGGTAAGTTGGATAAATATGATGTTGTTGATGCTGACAAAATTAGTAAGGGAGAGGTTCTAAACTATGATCAAATTGATGAGGTTTTTAGGGTTGTTTTTGAGAGTCTTAAACTATCGGATTGGACTATATCTCCTTCTAAGAATATTTCTAAGAATGCTGTAAGAGTTGGTATTAAGCGTAAACAAATTTTTGTTGATCCGAATATCACTAGATCGGAGTATAAATTAAAGAAGCTCCTTATACACGAAATTGGTACTCATGTTTTGAGATCTCATAATGGGTTTAAAACAGGTTTTTCGGCTCTTGGTAACGCCAATTTACCCTCATATTTAGATATTGAAGAGGGTTTGGCTTCTTGGAATGAAGAGTCTATGGGGTATCTTACGGATAATTGGTTAAAGAAAAAGGCAGGTTTAGTCTGGGCAATATTTTTAGGAGAGGGTATGACTTTCAGACAGTTATATAATGCTTTATCTGGTAATTTTCTTAAATATTCTGCTTGGGATATTGTTTATAGGGTGAAGAGAGGACTAGGGGATACTAGTTATTCAGGTATATATGCAAAGGATATTGTATATTTTAGAGGTTTTAGAAGGGTTAAAGCTATTTTAGAAAAAGATCCAACAATGTATG
>DOZG01000086.1 GCA_003518125.1 Patescibacteria group bacterium | reverse complement strand
AGATGGATTAATGTAAGTAGTGATATACAAAAGTTCTCTTTCTAAGTTCCATATCCTTAAGTATCGCCCACCAGTTTATTCAGAATCCTGTATAATCTCTTAATTAATTTATAACTATTATTCATATGAAAATCGCTATTATCTCCGATATCCATGATAATGCACATAACATTGTATTAACCTTAAAGGAAATATATAAAACAGATGTAAAACAAATATACTTCTTAGGTGATTTTGTTGGTGCTGGAATATCTAGAATATTACTTACTTCTACAATACCTATTTATGCTATTTGGGGGAACAATGATGGAGATAGATCTTTAATCACACGATTTTCATTAGAAGAAGGAAGTAATCTAACAGTAGGATTTGATACATATGATGTAGTAGAGATAGATAAAAGAAAAATATTTTTAACACACTACCCATTAATAGCTAACACTATTGCAAAATCAGGAGAATTTGATGCTGTATTTTACGGCCATGATCATCTTAAAAGTCATAATAGAATAGGGGATTGTTTAGTACTAAATCCTGGGGAAGTAGGTGCGTATAAAACAGGTATAGCCTCATATGCAATATATGATACAAAGACTAATGATGCAAAAATAATTGAACTAAAGAATGCAATAACCACAAATACCCCAGAAGCTAAGAAGAAGTTTAAAGAAATCCAATTTGAGTGGAACTCACTAAAGAGTCATAAAAAGATATAAAGGCAGTTTTATATTTAAGTTCTATATATACTAATATCGCCCACCAACTATCACTCATTAATTTAATGTCTAATTTGGTATACGAGTAAGAATACAGATTTAATAAACCTGTTCTATGAAATAGGATCTCTGCGAAAAATGCAAAGAGCTTATGTTCTTCATATGCTACAAGAGGTAGAATCAGTTGCAGAGCATTCTCAAAGAGTGACTGTAATTGCATATCTGTTGGCAAAAGAAATAGGAGCTGATCCTTTAAAAGTATTAATCATGGCAGCATTCCACGATCTTCCAGAATCTAGAACTGGTGATGCAAATTGGCATCAGAAAGAATATATTACTCAGAACGAAGAAAAAGCCCAAGAAGAACAATTTGCACTAATGGGTAAGGCATCTAATGAAGTTAGAGCATTATTGAAAGAATATCATGAAAGGAAAACACTTGAATCTCAAATAGCTAAAGATGCCGATAATATTGATTATCTTTTAACTCTCAAAGAACTGGAATTACAAGGTAATGAAGAAGCAAAAAGAAGATTGTATTCTGAAGACACCTCAAAAAGTCATTTATATACAGATAAAGCTAAGGAGATATTTGATGATATTATTAATTCAAAACCGAATGAATGGTATCAAAAAAATAGGGAAAAAACACATAAAAAATATATAGCTGATAGTTCAGATAAAAGTAAATAGTGAAATCTTATTTTCCAGTTCCATGTTCTTAAGTATCGCCCACCAAATTCCGAAATTATTGATATAATGAATCTATGAAAATATTCCTCATTAGGCACGGAGAAACAAATAAAAATATAGGTAATAAACTTCATGAGCGATATGATACTGAATCACTGAACGAAACAGGAAAAGGACAAATAACGAAAACAGGAAAAGCATTGCAGAAATACAAAATTTCTAGAATATTTTGTTCAAAAGAAATAAGAGCTATAAAAAGTGCAAATGTCTTATCTGATATCTTAAATATTCCTATAATCCCAATAGATGGATTCGAAGAAAGGAACTGGGGGATATATGCAAACAGGCCATGGAGTGAAGTAAAGAAAGTTCTTGAACCTTTGACATTAAAAGAAAGATTCCTTTATGAACCACCACAGGGCGAATCATGGAAAACAACAGAAGAGAGATTGGTTGATGCACTTAATAACTCTATTAGGCAAGCGAATGGGGAGAATATCGCTATTGTAACTCATGGGAGCACAATTAGAATATTAATGCCATATTTGCTTGGTGTCTCAAGAGAAGAAAGTTTTAAATATGATCCTGACAATGCTTCCATTACAGAATTCAAATATGAAGGAAGTACATTTATAAACATAAGGGTTGATGACACATCACACCTAAAAGATCCACACTAGAAGTATTCTATTCATAAGTTCTACACCTCCTAGCATCATTCATTCCCTTTCAAACCCTTGTCCTATAAACCTTCTCCCTCTTTGAATGTTGCTGTATATGCTTCTCATAATAACCATTAACTCTATCCCTGTACTTACTACCATTAGTTTTGTAATACTGGAATATTTCAAGATAGTACTTAACTGGTATATCTGAAGGTTTAATATACCCATTCTTGTTTAAAAACTCCTTAATATGTCTTAATTGATTAAAAGTAAATAACTTCTTGAACGTGTCAGACACACAACTATTTCTTTGATTAAATATATATGTAACGAAATCTCTATACAATCCATATTCTTTTTCTAAAACATTTTTCTTGACAATTTTAAGTAAAACAATATCTACATTAGGTATTGGTTTAAAATCCTCTCTTTTAAAACGTTCCCTAACAGAAAAGGAATATCTCAAAGACAAAATGGTAGAAATCTGAGTATTCTTAGGTTTACCCACAAATCTCTCAGCAGATTCTTTTTGCACAAATAAATAGGCTTCAGTTAAATACGAGTCCGTGTCTGTAATTTTATTAATAATGTCTGATGTTAATGCAAAGGGAATATTGGCAAATATTTTGAAATCCTTTTGAGGAAGTTTTGCTATCAAAAAAT
The DNA here is from genome assembly GCA_003518125.1 of Patescibacteria group bacterium. Taxonomy (GTDB): domain Bacteria; phylum Patescibacteriota; class Dojkabacteria; order SC72; family SC72; genus UBA9296. The sequence goes on along the minus strand of DOZG01000086.1, from coordinate 4,588 downwards.
CTTTGTTTTTTAAAACAACTGAGTACACATTTAAAAAATCTTTCTTCAATTTATTAAAATATTTATAATCTAATTCATAAGCTACAATATTATTAGAATATTTTAATAACTCTTTAGTGATAACTCCGTTTCCAGCTCCAATATCAAGAATAGTGTCCGAAGGAGAGAAATTGATAGATTTAATAATCCTTGCGAGATTCTTACTGTTTTTATAGAAATTTTGAGAATATTTTATATCTACCATATGAAATTATATCATCTAATAAATATTTAACCTTGAATATATGATTTGGGGTTCCATATATTATTCCTCCACATAGCTTATTGACATATTAAATATAACCATATAGATTATTACCATATTCGTTCTTAGATTTAACTTAATTATCTTCACAATAATAATATGGATACACAACTTACAGATTTTTCCGCCTGGACATACCAGGAATTAGAGGAAATGAACCTTAAAGCCAAAAAATTAAGATCTAACAGAGCTACCATGGACTACAAAAAGGTAGAAAAAGAATATAGAGATTACCTAAAAGAAGAAAAAGGTATTAAAGCAGTAATTGTCGCCTTCTCAGACCTAGAAGGTAGATTCCATATGCTAGACTACGATAAAAAGTACCTCCTCAATGCCAGTAACAACCTTACCTTTGACGGATCTTCTGTTAAAGGATTTAGTACTGTAAATGAATCTGATCTAAGATTAAAATTAGATTGGGCTTCTTTCTACTGGTTGCCTGCAGATATCTTTGGTGCTGGAAAAGTATTACTCTTTGCAGATATATACAAAAGTGATAACACAGTACATAGTTCTGACTTTAGAACCAGACTAAAAGAACTAAGCAAAGAACTATACACAAAGAAAATAGAGGCCAACATCGGGAATGAATTAGAAGGCTTCCTACTCAAAGGAGTTGATGCTGAAACAAGATATACAGAGAATAAAGGATTTGAATTGATATCCCTAGGAGGCTATTACCATTCACTACCAAAGGACAAACTAAAGCTATTCATAGATGCTACCGCAGAAGCACAAAGAGCTCTGGGTTTTCAGAACGAAAAAGACCACCCAGAAGTCGCACCCTCTCAGTTTGAACTTAATTACAAATATACAGATGTCATTAACGCTGCAGACCAAATACAGCTATACAAACTCATTGCAAGACAAATAGCAGAAAATATGGAGTGTACTGCATGCTTTCTTCCTAAACCCCTTACTGGTATAAACGGAAGTGGTATGCATACCAATATATCCCTATCCAAAAATGGTAAAAATCTTTTTCATAACGTAAATGGTGAGAATGGTATCTCTAAAATCGCAGATGATTTCATTAATAGAATTTTAAGCAACGCAAATGATATATCCCTAGTATTAAACTCTAGTGTCAATTCATACAGAAGATTAGATCCTAAATATGAAGCCCCTAATCAAATTAAATATTCCGCAAGTGATAGGTCTGCTATGATTAGACTTCCAATTGGGAATGAAGACTCTACACGTCTTGAGGTTAGGTCTGTAGGATCTGATACAAACCCATATCTTCTAATATATACACTACTAAAGGTTGGACTTGAAGGTCCTAAAGAGAAGGTAGATACAAAGAAAAGACCCCGAACAAGAGTATTACCAAGTAATATATTTGATGCATTAAGAATATTTAAGACAAGTGATCTGATGATCAAAGTTATGGGGAAAGATGCAAAGAACAGGTATGCTAATCTAAAAGAAAAAACAGCGGATAGATCCCCACGAGAGTTAGGGAAGTTTGTAAAGAAATCTGAAGTAATATATCATCACGAAGTAACTAATCAGTGTTTATGGAATCAGTTCTGATTTTATATAAATAATAATTTTTTAATTCTCTCTCATGAATAAAAAAAGAACCTTTAAACCAGGAGTATATAAGCACTTTAAGGGAGGAATGTATCTAGCACTAATGTTAGCAAAAGATTCAGAGACATTAAAAGACTTAGTTGTATACATACCACTATATGACAAACCCGAGATTGGTACTAGGGTATGGGTAAGATTACTAGAAGATTTTATGGGAACAAAGAAACTAGATGATGGTACTACATTAAACAGATTTGAATTTGTAAGTGAAAGGTAGAAGTAATTGTATCCTTAAATCCTATTTATCCCTTGCTCTATCGCATACTGGAATAACTCTTTGAATACACCCGGATCTATAGAATATATTATCCCAAATGAAGTAATGAATATTGTTACAGCTAACCACTTAGTATATTTACCATATGTTTTTAAGAAAAGGATAACAGAAAGAACAGCCATAAGAGATGACCCCACTATTGCTATATCCCCCAACGGGACCATATACCCACCTATATACTTTGTATCTACTCCAAAATAATCAGCAAGATTAAAATCTACCTTAAATATGATAAGCAGTATCTCAGCTATCAACACCCCAAGTAAAAGAAATGAAGAAGCCTTCGTAGATTTGCCCTCTGTTCTGTACACTTCGTAAATAGCTGCAGGTAAAAGAAGAAAAACAATAACAAGAGTCTCTTGTGTTAAAAGACCAACTACTATTCCTATTAAAGCTAATATAGATACTACTGTACAAATAAGGGGAGCATACTTAGTTGGCTTTGCCATTTCATTATAAATAAAAAGTTAATAATCTACTTCTTTATATCTTAGATTAGTAGAGAGTTCAATTACATTATAAACGAAACAATCACAAGTACCACTCCAACCAAAAGTAATATCCCAGGTAAAAACCACATACCTACTAAACCACCAATCCTTACCTTCTCAGGGCTATCACTCATAAAAACAATCTTCTAATTTAACTCCCTCTCAATCTTAACCAATCTATTATACTTCCCAACCCTTTCACTTCTATTCATTGATCCAGCCTTTATAAACCCAGTACCAGCACCTACTACAAAATCAGCAATAAATGTATCCTCTGTATCTCCCGACCTATGAGATACAATACTCCTCATACCAACCTCTTCAGCCCTTTTAATTACCCCAATTGTTTCTGTTACAGTACCAATTTGATTAAGTTTAATAAGGATGGAATTAGTAGTCTCCATTTTAATACCTTTCTCTAATCTCTTAATATTAGTAACATACAGATCATCTCCTACATTCATAATCTCCTCACCCAATTTCTCTTCTAACAACTTAAACCCTTCCCAATCATCCTCTGCAAAACCATCCTCAATTAACATTAAAGGATACTTCTCTGTCCATTTAATATACATATCACACAACTCTTCTCTACCCAAAGTCTTACCACCTGCTTTAAGTACATACTTTCCATCTACATAAAACTCATTAGCTGCAGCATCAATAGCAAGAGATATATCCTTACCAGGCTTGAGACCAGCCTTTTTAATAGCTTCTACCATTAACTCTAAAGGCTCCTCATTACTACCAAGAGAAGGAGAATACCCACCCTCATCACCAACAGTAGTCCTATAACCCATCTCTTTTAAAATATAACCTAAATGATCAAAACACTCAGAACCCCATCTAACAGCCTCCTCAATATTTTTAGCCCCTATAGGCATAAACATATACTCTTGAATATCAGAAGCACCAGGTGCATGCTTCCCACCATTTAATACATTAATCATGGGCACTGGCATCTCATACTCCTCCGTACTATTCCCAAACATCCCAGCTACATACTCATACATAGGAATTCCTTTAGAAAGTGCTGCTACTCTTACACATGCCATAGAAACAGAAAGAATAGCATTAGCACCTAAATTAGACTTATTCTCTGTACCATCCAATGCAATCATTGCTTGATCTATCTCTTCTTGAGCTTCTACATCCATACCTACAACCACTGACGCTATCTTCTTATTCACATTCTCTACAGCCTTAAGTACACCCCTCCCTAAATACCTATCCTCATCACCATCTCTTAATTCTACAGCCTCATATGTACCAATAGACACACCACTAGGAACCATAGAAGAAGCTTTAATACCATTCTCTAATATCACAGTACATTCAACAGTAGGATCACCCCTAGAATCTAATATCTCTTGAGCAATTACATTACTAATTTTCATAAATATCTAGCTAAAAGTTATTAATACATTATGCTACATATCCTCTAAAATTGAAAATATATTTAAGAGTAGTTATAAACAGTACATTTTCTTAATACATTCCTATCTTTATCAACAAAGAACCCTAAATGTTCCTGAAGATACTCCCACAAAGCTAACAACCTTTCATCATTTGGGTCGCTCAGCCTAGTTGCTATTCCATACCGATCTCTATATATGATACTTTCAGACGAGACACCCCAAAACTCACATCCATTTGTATATCTCACATAACTCTTCTTCGAATCGACATAGACATAGATGACTGGTTCACTACCATACCAAGCCTGCTTAGATATGTCATAACCTTCGACCAAACTATCCAAAACCATCAACTTATTCTCCAGACAATCTTGTTTAAATTCTTCATAATCTTCTAGGATAAGTCGTGTAATATCATATACGGCATCTAACTCTGACCTGCTCTCAAGCTCTTGTTGGGTAGTAAGCTCTGCTGTATTAACAACTACTTGTTCTGACATAA
>DOZG01000060.1 GCA_003518125.1 Patescibacteria group bacterium | reverse complement strand
GAGACAAAAGAGATAGTATAAAAAAGGGGAAGATATCTTATATAATCGGATTACTATTTTGCGGTTTGAATTCTGCAACGACTTCATGTAATAAACTGTCATCATTTCTTACCAATTCCTTGGTGGAAATGATGTTAGCACCCTGTAATGCTAAAAGGGTTTGTAATTCTCCACTACAATCACATGTAATTCCCAAGTTTTCTGATATAATTAGCATATTAAGTAATCTATTTAATAGATTTCAGTGAATTTAAGAACCATTAAACAAGTTCAAACTCCCCATGATTGTTACATCATTTTAACCTCTCGATGTAATCAGAGATGTTTACACTGCTATGGTAACTACGGTATGTATGTTCCTCCCAATGAATTGACAGGGAAAGAATGGGACACGGTATTTAAAGATTTAGTCACAAACAATGTTTTCTATGTAAATATTTCTGGAGGAGAACCCACGGTTCATCCAGATATTATTGAGATATTTGATTCCCTCAAAAACCATCAACTACACTTTATCCTAACTACCAATGGCCTGTTTGGTAGTAAAATACTATCAAAAATCGTTGAATTAGAAGATCTGTTGATTGGTCTTAAGATTAGCTTAGATGGCCCTGATTATCTCAGTAATGGGTATATTAGAAGGGATGTAAAAAAGCAAATTAATGAGCAAGAATTTAATAGAACATTAAAGAACCTTAGAACACTTAAGGAAAACGGAATTCCATTCACAATTGCTACATGTATACATAAAGGTAATATTAACAAGATGCATGTGATGATGAATTTAGTATTAGACTTAGAGCCTGTTAGTTGGTATATATCTACAATCTCTACATCTGGTAGATCTTTTGATAATTTAGAAATATTTGCTTCTGATTCAGAGCTAGAAAAAAGTAAGTGGGATGAAATTAAGAGAGTATGTGCAGAAAATAATATATTTGTTAACTATATTGATATGCCGTCTGCTTCTGCTAAAAAAAAGGAGAGTAAATTCTTTTATGAGTGCCCTGCAGCTAGAAGCTTTTGTGAGATAAATTCAGATGGCTTAGTATCACCTTGTCCCTTGGCAAGGGTAAATATTCCATCTAAGTATCTTAAATTTGAGAATATTAGAGATAAAAGTATTAAAGATATATGGAATGGAAAAGTATTTAAGAAATTCTTAGATTTATCCTCGCAGGGATGTGAAGGGTGTGAGGTGAAGGATAATTGTGATAGGTGTATTCCTCAAAGTATCCTTTGGTTTAATGATCATCGCTTTCCTCCTCCCCATTGTATACAAAATGCTAAGAAATTGGGTCTTAAAAATCAGAAAGAATTAAAGAATCTCCTAAAACAAAAAATGGAAGAATTAGAGAGAGATAACTATATTAATATTAAATGAAAATGGGAAAATATGTATTAAACAAACATATAAGGTACAGAAAAGAGGATGGTTACATCTTAGTATGTAATTGTAAAAGACTAATCGACTATGAACTTCCATTAAAGTATTTTAGATTCTTAAAAGAGTTTAAAGAAGGAGTTAAAAAAGGGGATGTAGGGAAAGAAAATTTATCAGTATTTGAAGATTTCTGTGCTCTGGATATTATAGTAGAAAAGGGGGAACAGCCTCAAAAAAAGAGGGAAGACGTTTTTAAGAAACTTAGTTATGAGGAGAGTGAATTCGTTTAATGAGCGAAAGGATTAAGAAAATTTCAATTATATCTGATACTTTTATTCTTTTTGATGAGATAGCCCCCTCCTTACACCCTAGAGGTTCTAACATTCTCTTGTGGAATGTAATAAAGTCTTTACTAGATAATTATCAAATCGACTTTGAGATATATCAATTTGGGAAAAAGGACTCAGAGAAGGAGTTTAATAATATTAAAATAGTAACCCTCCAATCAGACAGTTTTGATCAATACAAAGAAAAATTAGGGGCTCTTTCGTTTGATTCGGATATTTTGCACTACAATAATATCGATTTGGTAAGTAGTGAGAAAAATATTATTACTACAGCAACTATTCATACCAATGCTTTTTTAGAGAAGGAATCTGCAAAGGAAAGGTTATTAGAATGTTCTTCTTTTTTTAATAAAATTGTTGTTGTAAATGATGGATATGTAGATAGATATAATGAACTGGGGAACAAGATTAGACTAATTAAAAATGGAGTACCCTTGGACACATTTAGATTTTCCAACAAGAAACAAATCTATGAGAGCCATATTTCAATACTTTTTCCTAATCTGAATTCCCCCAAAAAGAATAGGGATTTCGCTGTTGAACTAATTAAAGAACTTAATAAAGGGGAAAAGAGATACAACCTGATTTTAACAGGAGAATCAGAGATTTTAGATTTAGATAACGATATGTATGAATTTGTAGGGCAAGTGAATTATGGTAGTGATATGCAAAAACTCTATCACAGCTGTGATATCACTATTGTTCCCAGTATTTCAGAGAGTTGTAGTCTCTGCTCCTTGGAAAGTATGGCTTGTGGTACAGTAGTTATTGCTAATGATATTGAAGGTGTTTCCAGCTATATAATTGATAATATAAGTGGTTTTCTTGTTAGTACGGGCAATATTCAGGATTGGGTGCTTACAATTAAGAGACTTGTTAACAATCCCAAAGAGTACTATGAAATCGCTAGAAATGCTAGGAATATAATGGAAAAAGAGTATAATTCAGAAAGAATGGCCACTGATTACTACAAGATGTGGATTAATCTGATTGAGGGGAAAGATGAAAAAATGTAAGATATTGGTAATTACTGCCCATCCAGATGATGCAGAATTAATGTTTGGTGGATTAATAAATAAGTATACTAGGAATGACCATGAGGTAGAGATACTAATTGTAACATCAGGAGAGAATTGGAATAAGTTGGGAAATAATAATGTAGAGGAAGTAAAGAGGACCCGAAGAGATGAAGCAAAGGCTGCAGCTAAAGTTTTAGGTGCTAAGAAAGTACGATTTATGGATTACAAAGATGGTTTTGTTAATAGATATGAATTATTTCCTAAGTTAGTTGATGAAATTAGGAAAAGTAACCCCAATTATATACTTACACATGCTGTGAATGAGGGTCACTTTGATCATAAAGAGATTGGGTATACTGTCCAAAGAGTATGTAATATAGAGGGTGAGCCTGCTCCAATTATAAATCCATATTGGGAGAGTAAATATAAACCTGTTTCTTCATTTAAAGGATTTTATACTTCCAATCCAATTAAACTGGGGATTAATGACAAATCAGTTTTTGTATCATTACAAAAGAAAGATATTAAAAAAAAGATAGAGTCGATTCTTTGTCACAAGAGCCAATTTCCAAATGAAAAAGAAGTGTCAGATAGGATTATGTTAGAAGCCCGTTTT
>DOZG01000020.1:2414-3712 GCA_003518125.1 Patescibacteria group bacterium | reverse complement strand
GATGGAAGTTTTGGAGATTTAACAATAGTGAGTAAACAGATCCTATTCGTAATAGTTGGATATATATTTTACTTTTTAATTTCTAAAACTAATCTTTCATATTCTAGGTACTGGCAAGTTATTTCAGCAATGTATTTATTAACCCTATCTACACTCATTGCTGTCTTAATGTTTGGTCCTACTATCAATAATGCGAAAAGATGGTTAGTTGTGGGTGGAATACAGATTCAACCTTCCGAATTTGCTAAAATCACAATTATTTTCCTTACTGCGTTCATCCTTTCACAGAAAGAGAGATACAACCAATGGATACTGTTTTTGCTTAGTCTAATTCTTGTATTACCCATTTGTTTTTTAACATATATCGAACCAGACGGAAGTATGTCTATATTACTTTTAGCAATATGGTTCTTTGTGGCATTCACAGGACTAGATGACCAGTTTAGAAATAGTATAGCGATAGCTATTGTCCTCCTGGGAGTATTAGGCTTCTTACTTTCTTCAATACTTAGTAATGTAATATGGTTAATCTTAGTTGTAGTAGCCTTAATTATTTCAATTTTTGCATATTACCATAGAGATCGTTGGAGAGTACTCATAGTTGTAAGTTTTCTTATTTCAATTGTACTCGGTTTAACAGCAAGTGTAGTATGGGACAGTGTTCTTAGAGATTATCAAAAAGATCGTATTGAAGTCTATCTCAATCCTACTCAGGATACTGGTGATACTGGATTTAATGTAAATCAAGCAAGAATTGCCATAGGATCTGGACAGATATGGGGGAAAGGATTTGGAAATGGAACTCAAAGTAAAAGAAACTTCTTACCTGAACATCAGACTGATTTCATATTCGCATCTTTTGCAGAAGAATTCGGTTTAGTTGGGTCTGTTTTTTTACTCATGCTTTTTGCGGTGATAATACTATCTGGGTTTAATAGGACAATACTTTTAACTAATGAACCATATTTTGCTATGATTGTCCTTGGCTTTACTGTTAAGATACTGCTTGAAGTATTTGTCAATATCGGTACGAATACAGGAGCAATTCCTGCAACAGGTATTCCATTACCACTTGTAAGTGCTGGGGGAAGTGTAACTTTGGTTACCCTATTTTCTTTAGGTGTAATTCAGAGTATAATGGCTCATTCCAAAAGGGTAGATAGTACTACTGATATTATTCAGAGCTATGAAGTTTAAATTAGAATAAAGAAACATGGCAGAAAAAACGCAGAAGAAAAAAGATAAGTTTGCAGTAATTAAACTTGCAGGTTCCCAACTTAAGGTAAGAGAAGGAAATC
>DOZG01000020.1:0-2369 GCA_003518125.1 Patescibacteria group bacterium | reverse complement strand
ATTGCTGATGGCAAAGATGTAAAAATTGGAACTCCTAATGTAAAGGATGCCAAAGTGACACTTGAGATTATGTCTCAAAAGAAGGGAGAAAAAATCAAGGTATTTAAGTATAAAGCAAAGTCAAGGTATAGAAGGAGTTATGGTCACAGGCCTCAGGTTACAAGAGTTTTGGTTAAAAAAATTAGCTAATGCAATATTTTTTTCAATTAGGAAATTTTAAGGGTTTGTCTCAAGCTGAACTTAGTATCGTCTTCGAGAGTTATAACATTTCTAAAGATTCAATAAAGAATTTTTCTGAGAAGATCCTGTTAATTGATAGCAAGGATTTGAACGATAATCTTGTCAAAAGAATTTTCAATAGACTTGGTGGATATATTAGAGTAGGAAGAGTAGTTAATGACTTAGAAAGGTTTTTAGAGAAAGAGTATGAAGGAAAGGTAGTTTTTGGTCTTTCATATATAGGTGATAGTAAGTTTGATATTAATAAGTTTAACAGTTTAGCAAAACAGTTAAAGAAATATTTCAGGGATAAAGGTGTTAGTTCTAGATTTATCTTACCAAAGAAAACAGAATTAAATGCAGCACAAGTTAGAAAGAATTTGATGTTAGAAAAAGGCTTTGAGCTTTGTATATTAGAGAATCAGGATAGTCAGTTATACGGAGAAACGCTAGAAATACAAGATATAGATAGTTTTTCAGATAGGGATTATAATAAGCCAAGTGTAGATACAGAAATGGGTATGTTACCTCCTAAGTTAGCTAGGATTATGTGTAATCTTACTGGTTTACAGTCTGGTGTAATATGGGACCCGTTTTGTGGATCAGGAACTATTCCAATGGAAGCAACTATACTTGGGTACAATGTATTAGCATCTGATTTGAATATTGAGGCTGTAAAAGCTACTGATAAGAATATTGTGTGGCTGTCAAACAATGGGTATATTTCAGACATTTTGTATGAGACATTTCAATTAGATATTACTAAACCTACTGGAGAAGTTTTAAAAAAGTTAAAACATACTCAAATAGATGCTGTTGTTTTTGAATTGTATATGGGACCTCCACAAACAAAATTGGTAACAGAAACTCAAGCTGATACCTTACTTAATGATGTTAAGGTTCTTTTGGAGTCAGTAATAAAGATATTAGAAGAGATAGGGAAAAGAAAGATTAAAATGATTGTTATAATCCCTTCTTATAAAACAGAATCTGGTTGGAAAACACTTAGAATAAGGGAAATCTTCAGTAAAAGATGGTATGTTTTGAATAAGGAATATAGTAAAGAAGACTTGAAATGGAAGCGGAATAATAGTATTATTTGCAGGAATATTTTCATATTAGAAAGAAAGTAGTTTAATTATTATTTAAGAAATATGTCACATACACTTGGAGGGGGGTTAGTATCAACATCAGGTAATGTAGCTGGTAAAAGACTTGGTATTAAAAAGTATGCTAATGAAGTTGTTAGAGCTGGAAATATAATTGTTAAACAAAGAGGTACCGTTTATCATCCAGGAAGGAATACATATCTTTCTAAAGATTTCTCTATTCATGCTCAAACAGATGGGAAAGTAGAGTTTAGAAGAATGAGTGGTTTTAAGAGAGGTAAATTCTATGTAGATGTAGTACAATCTAAGTAGTATGAGTAATCCGAATACGGTTCAGATAGAGAGTAAGAACGCATTACTGGAACTTCTGCGTGGTGGTACTCAGTTTGAGCGAATATATATTGCATCTAATGCATTTAAGGATCCAAAGACTAGGGAGATAATTAAACTTGCTGGAGATAGTGGTATTCCAGTAATTAAAGTTCCTAGAAAGACTTTGGACAGGAAGACAAGAACAGCTAGTTCTGAGAGTGTAGTGGGGATTATGATTTCTCAAAATAGTTGGGATTTGGATGATCTTCTTGATCAGATATATGAGAATAATAAGATACCATTTTTACTGATACTTGATGGTATTAAGTACACACAGAATATAGCCGCAATTATGCGTACAGCATTTGCTGTTGGTGTAAATGGTATTATAGTTTCTCCATCTAAGAAATCATTAGTAACTGATGAAACTATTAGAATCTCTATGGGGGCTGCAGAGAGAATCCCTCTTGTGGAAATGAATCTATTTGAAGCTGTTAAGAAACTTAAAGAGGAGGATATTAAATTGTGTGCTATCCACATGGATGGGCAACCATATTTTCATAGTAAATTAAAAGGTTCAATAGCTTTAATTTTAGGTGCGGAAGATGTTGGTATATCCACGGGTATGTTGGAGAGATCAGATATGAAGGTCTCTATACCGATGAATAAGGGTATTGGTTCATTAAATGTTAGCGTTAGTGCTGCAATCCTGATGTATGAGAAGTTAAG
>DOZG01000013.1 GCA_003518125.1 Patescibacteria group bacterium | reverse complement strand
GCAACCATCTTACCCTTAACATAGGTTTTTAAAATATTAAAATCCTCAAGAGTATCAACTACCAAAAAATCAGCCCAATCACTCTCCCTAAGTAAACCAATATCTAAATTAAAAACCTTAACAGGATTAACACTACCCACTTGAAATACCCTATACAAATCATACCCATTACTCAAACACTCTCTAACCCAATTATCAATATATTCACACACTAAATCCTCAATAGATATATTACTCCCATCAAACATACACTTGGTGCTATGAGTATTCACAAAATCACTAGGTTCTCTTAAACCAACATAGAAACCCTTTTTTATGGCCTTCTTTAATTCAATCTTATTCTTACATTCAAAAACAACCCCAATATTCTTCTTAGAGAACTCTTCTAACCCTTTATCGGATATATCTCTTACACAACCCACTATCCTCTTATCCAAACTCTGTGCAAAAACCATCTCATATATCAAATCCTTACTAAATTCCACACTGTTAACACAACCAAGTGCTACTACATTATCGTAACCTAAAAGAGTAACTACATCCTTCTTACTATATCCCTTACTTACATACGGATGAACACACCAACTAAATTTAAACAAAGACTCTTTCCCATTCTCCATTAACCAACTCATACCTAACAACCCAAACTTCTCCAGAATAGTAGGAACCCTTACAACACCACCAACTACACCATGAATCAATGCTACCTTCGCATACTCAGAAGGTATTAAATATATACTCTCCAGATTAATATTCGTATCTATCAATGGTGGAACAATATATCCAGAAAGTTCTTCCTCTATCCTCTCAATCTCATATATCCTACCCTCTTTTACCGTAATTTTAGCAGGATATGTCTTTCTCCTATGCACATCTACTAGATTACCTTTAATCTCAAAATCCATTAGGCAGTGGTACAAAATTACTTAGTAAATATTAACACAATCTACTAAACATATCTCATACCCATAGCGTTTTCTACTTCGCTCAATACCTCTTGAGCATTAGCTTTCGCCTTTTTTCCCCCCTTCTCTATCGCCTCTAATACACACTCATCAGATATGCTAGCCTTCTTCTTCTGAAAATCTTTCAAAAACTCTCCCAACACCTCTACCAAAAGATTTTTAAAATCACCCATAACCTGTTGTCCATCCAAATGCTTTTGTAAGATACTCTCAAACTTAACTTTCTCTTCATCACTAGAAATATAATCTGCAATTAACTTTAAACTCTTCAAATCCTCACTCATATCACCTGCAAAAGCGGTCTTTGCCTTCTTAATTTTCTTAAGAGAAACCTCGATATCATCATCCAAAAGAATTGCACCACTGGGCTCACTCTTACTCATCTTCTTCCCACTACCAATTAAAGAAAGTACTGTGATAGGATCTCCACCTTCAAGAGGTTTAGGAAGTAGAAACACATCCCCATACTTCTTGTTAAAACGATTCGCCAAATCACAAGTAACCTCCAAATGAACATACTGATCCTTACCTACAGGAACAAACTTTGAACCCTGAAGCAAAATATCTGCAGCCATCATTACAGGGTAAAAAGCAAGAAGTGAATTAGCAGTAGCTTCACTCTGTCCTTTCTTAATCTTTTCTTTAAGTGTAGGAACCCTAAGTAGCTCTGCTACTGTGATTAACCTAGAAAAATATATAGTCATCTTACTAACCTCGTCTGCTATCTGACTCTGAACAAAAAGGTCTGTCTTTTCTGGATCTAATCCAGCTGTAATGTAATCCTTGATAACAGGAATAACATTTTTTTGACTATCTTCTGGTTCAGTAGTAGTAAGACTATGTAAATCTGCGACAAAAACCATTGGACGACCAAGAGAACCATCTTCGATAGTGCGAAGTGTAGGTTCAACAACACCAATTAAGTTACCAATACTCATACTGGAAGTAGGTCTCATTCCAGTAAATATATCTGTTTTATACTTTTTCATTTTTATTATAATTATTTAATTAATATATTGTACAAAATATTCTCCCAAACAAAAACCCCACACATGTGGGGTATATAATTTCTATGGAAAAAACAAAATTACTACCCCAAAAGGTAGAGCCACCAAGTTATGTTTGTTCTAACAATTCTGTTTTCCATATCTAATTATACCCCACAACCGTAATATTATTCAAATTACAAGAAAATTAGAGAGATTCTCTTGCAGTTTCTAGTAGCTCAAGAAGTAATATAGCATCATCTTCATTCGCTACCTCAACCTGTAGTTCACTGTCATACATTGTCGGAGTAATTCTAGTTTGAATTAATTCACCATCCTTAAAGTAATGTGTTAATATCATACCCTGCCTTGTACCTATCCATGGAGTTTGATCGAAGAAAAGATTTCCTAAACCGTAAAAGATTACACCATCCTCATATAGTTCGTATGTCTGTGGTTGGTGTGCCTGAGTACCAATTACAATATCTGCTCCGTAATCAATGGCTTGTCTAAATGTCTCTTTCTGTTTATATACCGGTTTATAGCACACAGGGAATATCACATCGGAAGATGGGTAACTGTAACATTCTCTAAATTGAAAATCTACGATTATAATATCAACCTCATCTCTTATCTTTTCTATATTCTCTTTCACCTTACTTGCAGAGTATGAATTAGCACCAGCACGGGAAGTAGATGCTATAGCTCCTGTCCCAAGCATACTGTCGTAGTAGTTATAACCAAGGAATGCTATCCTACTACCATCAATTTCTGTAATATATGCCTTAGCTGCATCCTCTGCATTTAACCCACCACCAAAGTAGGCTATACCTTCTTCTATATATGTATTTATAGTCTCGGTATTGTATGTACTACCATAGTCATTATTATGATTCCCAGTAAGCTCTACAATATCTACACCACTAGAAAGTAATGTTTCTATATATTCAGGTCTTGAACAGAATCTCATACCACTATAACTAGTACAGCCCTCTACAAATGATATCTCATTAGATACATGTGTTAAATCAGCATCGGCTAAAAACTCTCCTATCTTTTCTGCAGGATAATCATAATCCTGTTCCTGATCAATAG
>DOZG01000006.1:4529-5460 GCA_003518125.1 Patescibacteria group bacterium | reverse complement strand
CTTTGATCTTTGAATACCAAAATTCCCACACTTATCTTTGTATATACTTGTTCCATAATGCAATTATATCTATTTAGGGAAGTACGTCAATTCTTTACTGGGGTGGCTAATTTCAAAGGTTCTGAACATTTTAATTATATTCAGATAAAAGCCTTGAATAGTATAGAAAAGGTGTTGGAACAATACGATAAGCTAATCTCTGATAATCTAGCTAATATAAATGTTGAGCCCCTACTTTACAATCTTTAAGTAGATTTTCATACATGGAAGAACTTCTATGAACATTAATCCTTTATCGTTGATTATGTTTTACTTCAAATCTTTAAATTTTAGAAGTATAATGACAACAAGCTAAAGGGTCGTTACTATCTAATATGCTAGTATATAAATATGAGTAAAACAATCTTCAAGACTATTCAGTATCCTATCCAAACACTAATTGATGACATAGACCATGGTAAGATTGCTTTACCAGATATACAAAGAGCTTTTGTTTAGTTCTTTCTTACTTCTTTTCTTAAATAATAATACAAATCCCAATAATACGGATAATATTGCACCAATTGTTATATATGTACTAGCACCTGTAGCAGGTAATGTAGTAGATGTACCTAATACGGAACCTTTATCATCTGCAGCTCCTAATACTCCAGTATCAACAATACCCTCTGTTGTATCCTCTTCCTCTTCGCTTTCTACAGGAGTAGAGTTGTCAACAACTATTTCAATTTCTTCTGTTCTTGCCCAATTTCCTGCTACATCCGTACCTGCAGCATATAGATAGTATGTTCCATCAGCCATTATATAGCTAGGATCACCATCCCATTTTTCTGCGTTAAGTGTATCTAACATCCATTCAAATTCTGTACCATTATCTCTTACGTAGTGATATCTTCTATCTGGGGATACATTTGAGTATGTTTCTCCCTCT
>DOZG01000006.1:0-4500 GCA_003518125.1 Patescibacteria group bacterium | reverse complement strand
TATAGTCACACTCTTCATTACATAATGCTTTAAGAGGTACTATACCAACATATATATCTCCATCTATTGGAGATTCCCAAGTAATTTTTGGTGCAGTATTATCAACCTCAACTTGATAAGTAGCAAATTCTATGTTTCCAGAGTAGTCTCTGATTGCTGCTCGGATAGTGTATATTCCACTTGCTAGTCCTGAGGTGTCTATATCTGTAGCATCATAGCTAACACTTAGTGTCTCAGGTGTAATATTATGAGCTAATCTTCCATATCCAATAACAATTGAAGTATTATCCTCATTATAGATGTTTGTACCTACTGTTCTAGCACCTGATAGATTATCTGTTCCTGATACTGTAAAGTTGAGTTTTTTGTCAGTAATTTCTACGTTAGTAATATCAACAGAAGGTTTTGTACCATCAACTACCACTTTATATATGTCTTCACTCCAAGTTTCATTACCAGCATAATCAACTGCTTGAACTTGCCATTCAAAAATTCTGTCATAATTACCTGTAAAATGAGTTATATTATACTCACTTTCACCAGCATCATATGGCCCAGAGGTCCAACCGTTAGTTATGTTCTTGTACATATAGTAATCAACATCTGTTGAACTACTAGGTAACCAACTACGTGTTACATTGCCCCATTTTACGTATTGAACAGGATCACCAGTTAATTTTGGGGGTTCTGGGGATGTTGAATCTACAACAAATCTTCTATATGGAGCAAAACCTGATTCGTTTCCAGCCTCATCTATAGCTTGAACAGTGTACCAATATTCATGTTCTCCTGTTCCTGAAGCAAATCCAGAGCTAGGGTGTCTTGTTGAACCTGTATACATTACACCGAAGCATGTATCAATAGAGTTGTCTATCTTCTGTTTAGAAGTACATAGTCTGTATTCATAAACTAAATTAGGCTGACTTGTGAGATTATCTATTGATTCATCCCAATCTATGTATAAAGTAGCAGAATTTATATATTGGTTATCATTAGGGAATACTAGATTTGGAACAGAAGGAGCTGATCTATCTATTGAAAAATAGAAATCTCCTCCACTAGCCTTGTTTCCTGCCATGTCCCAACCGCGAACTCCTAATACAAAGCCCCCTTCTGGGAGGCTTGAGATATCAATCGTATGATTGGTTGATTCATTTGTAGAGTCATATGTTCCGTCTGCCGCATTTGCATTAGTCCAGTTTATATGGTTTTGTGATTTATCTGAATTCCAAATTGCAAATTTTACTGATTCTATTGGTGATAAAGCGTCAGAAATATCTCCTGTGAGATCAATTGAGATCTCAGAAAAATTTAATAGAGTGTCTGAGATTGTATAGTTTGACATAACTGGATCTGTTATATCAAGGGTTACAGTCCAAGGGGTTGACCAATCACTTACATTCGCAGCATTGTCTCTAGCTCTCACTCTCCAGTCCCAAGTTAAATCATAACTTGCTGTATTTGTTCTCTGTGAGGCAGTTACTGTTCTTCTGTCTCTCCATGCTCCGTTATAAAAGAATTCTATATCGTAATTTTTTAATCCAGTACCTGTATCAACAACATCTTCCCAATCAGCTGTAAAGCTATGTGAATTGATTGATGAATCATCGTTAGGACTTATATGGGTTGGTATAGGTGGAGCAATATTATCAAAAAAGTATGCTCTAGCATTTCCAAAATCAGAATAATAATATTGATTGTTTGGTATAACCTCAACATCAGTACCCCAGTTTGTAATATTCTCCAAATAGATAGCTACATCTTTAGCCAAGGCTGTACTTTCATAATGATTGCTAATACCAGTAATAGTTAACCGAGAAGGGCTAACAACTCCACTACCTTGATCAACATTTATGCCATACCAGCCATTGCTTGATGTTGTTATGTTATTAACTGTTACATCCGAACCATTAACAATAAGCCCAGCATTATAATTGTTTTGAAGAGTAACATTATCAAGTAGGACATTCTGAACTTCATATACATTTATCCCATGTAAATCAGTTCCTGCTGAACCATCTACGGTTAGATTTTTAACAGTGACATTGTCTGCAGAAATTCCTATAGCAGCATTATTATCATTACCTGCTTTTTCAAAATTACTAGAGATTGAATAATTATTACCATCTAATGTCAAAGGTTTATTAATATTTATTTGCTGTGTAACTGTAAAATCATTTCCAAGATTTATAATATCTCCATTGCTTACAGTATCAATTGCTTCTTGAATAGAATCATTGGTATACCAAGTCCATGCTGTACTGTGATCATCTTCAACATAATCTCCACCCCACCATGGAGAATAATCAATGCTTCCACCTCCACTATTATTTATATTGTCAGAAGGGTCTAAATCTCCCCAATAATTTTCTGTAGCATCAACATTAATTCCTGTACGATTAATAAGATCTGCACCCTCCATATTTAAGAAAGAGTTATGTTGAATTGGATTTAAATTCCCAGTAAAACTGCTTCCTATATTAATAAAATCATAAGTAGTACCATCTATTGTATTATCAGTAATAGTTATCTCTCCAGCACCTCCAAACTCAATTGGTCTTACAGAATCTTTAATATAGTTGTCTGTAATAATTGCACTTCCACCATTTATGGAAACTCCAGCCCATGAAGGTGTAGCTATATCTCCAATGGTATTACCAGAAAAAGTTGTTGTTCCAGTTACTCCACCATCCTGTTGAAAAGATCTCTTTCCTCCATTTAGGATATTATTACTAACAGTATTTTTTTCAGATATACTACCAGTGAAATAAATATTATAAAGATTTTTTGATCCAGAAGTTTGTAAAGAAACTGTATTTCCATTTACTAGATTATCCTTTGAACTATTATCAACATAGATACCTGCATTTGCATCAAAGGTAGAAGTAATTGTATTGTTTAATACAGAATTATTGTCTCCATTACTAATTCCTACACCATTTTCTGTAAAATTAATAATCTTATTGTCTTTTACAGTTACATTGGAAGTACCATTTTGGATAATTATTCCTCTACCTGCAATCTCTGCGTTAATTGTAAAGCCCTCTATAGTCATAGGGGTTGTGGTTGTAAAATTCTCAACAGTGATAACTGCCCCGGAACATAGGTCATTTATAGTAGTGTCATCAGGTCCTGAAGCGATTAAATTCACGGCTTTCCCGTTAATTGACACGTATTCATTATATGTACCAGGAGCAACATAAATGTCGTCCCCATCATTAGCATTGTTAATAGCTTGTTGTATTGTTGGAAAGCATGTTGCACCCGGTGTTGTTCCCAACTGTACCTTATTGCAGTCAGTTTGACTGTTGGGATTTGTTACCACAAACGTAGTAAAATGATCCAACCCTCTTAAAACAACAATATCTTCATTAACATTAACATTAGTAACACTCTCATAATCCTTCCCATCCTCAGTATACTTAACCTCTACATCATCACCCTGTGTATTAGGAAGAGTAAGATCATATGTAAAAGAACCATTACTCATAGTAGAAGTAATATTCCAACCATAATCATCAGAAGTATTTAACTCTAACTTCTCTTCCTCTGTTAATGTAACTCTCTTAATAACTAAATTACCATCCTCTGTAACCTTATTAAACCTAACTCTTACACCCTTATTACCAGTATAAACATACTCCTTACCCTCAACTACAGTATCTACTGTATATACGCCATTAACAAAAAGAGGCTCATCTGCCTCCTCTACAACCTCTTCTTCATCATAGATACTAGTAGCAATACCCTCATCTAATATATCCTCTGATTCATCTACAGGTATATCCTCTACCTGCGTACTTGTAGATTGAAGATCTGTTACTTCCTCTGCAATAGCAATAGCAGGAAAAAATACATTAGATGTTAGTACTGAGAAAAGGACTGCTAGTTGAGGAATATATTGGGCAATATTACGAAAAGTTTTTCTAATTTTCATTAAATAAGATATTTAAATATTTTAATTAACTTTATTATAAGATTATATGATTTATTATAAATTAATACAATTATAAACCATTACAAGATATTTGTACTTTATTACCATATACCAAAAATACATATATAATATATGTATGGACAAATAGAAAGAAAACCTAATACACACCCTTAGTAAAGACATTAAGGATAAAAAAAGTCTTAGAAGCTATTAAAGAAGTACCCAGAGAAGAGTTTGTACCCAACGACTTAAAAGAGTATGCATATATAAATAAACCACTAGGTATAGGATATAAACAAACAATATCACAACCATACATTGTAGCTCTAATGTGTGAACTATTACAATTAAAAGACACAGATACTGTATTAGTAAAATATACAAATTTATCAACACTCAAATATGGAAGTACAGATAATTTCGATTATAGAGTTTTTGGCAAAGTGTCTTCATTTGGATTAGGATATGGAAACATTACTTTCACAACAGAAAAATAAGAAAACCTTTATTTATACTGTATAAGCTCTCTTTCTGAGAGGTGGGGTGGATGATGGGACTTGAAC
>DOZG01000087.1:872-3128 GCA_003518125.1 Patescibacteria group bacterium | reverse complement strand
CTAATTCTTGTTAAGTTTGTAAATAGAATATATTCTTCCTCTTTTGTTAAGAGATTATACTCAAAATTTTCATCAAGAGGTCCTTGGAATTGTTCCAAAAAGAATCCAAATTCTTCTGAAAAAGGGGTTGGTATTTCCTTCGATTTTTCTGTTACTCTTATCTCTGTTTTTATTTCGGTATTGTTTGCCATGTTGTGTTATTATGGCAGATTAGCAGTATTATATGTGATTATTTAGACGTTTACAATATTGAGTGGTAGGTGTGAATATTTCTTACAATTTATAAAAGATTATCTATTATCACAATGCCATTGTCTTTCAATAACTGTGTAAGAATCCCTACTCCCTTTATTTTGTTATGTGTAAATGTTCCATCAGATATCTTTCTGAATCCACATGATGGACTGTCATCTTGTAATATAGCGTGTGTAATACCAAACCTTTTGCAGAAGTCTAGTACTAAGTATGCTCCATTTATAAAGTTATTTGTTACATTTTTACCACTTTTACTCACAACTTTCCCTTTTCCTTTTAATATATCTTTACTTGACAAACCGTTTTCTATTTCACTAGGTTCTCTAGGAGTTGGTAAGCCACCTAACTGTTCAGCACAAAGGGGATAGAATACAATATTGTTTTTCTGAAGATATTCTATCACGGTTATATTCTTTAAGTTTTTACCATCATACCTAGTATTCAAACCAAGTAGACATGCACTGACTAATATTTTCATAATCTATTTTGTATTAAAACACCTATCACCACAATCTCCAGGACCATTTACAATGTAGCAATGCTCATTGACATCACTAGGACCAAAGATAGAATATATACGAATCTCTGGATGCTCATTATATATCTTTTCTATACCTTCTTTTGCTGCATGTAAACAACATATAATTGTTTTCTTAAGATCTATGTATTTCGATATTACATCTATACAAGCAAGAAGAGATACCCCACTTGCAAGAGCAGGGTCTGTTAGTATTACAAATTTATTTTGGAGATCCCCTACCCCCCTATTGTAGTCTGTATCAGCCACCATTTTCCCGTTAACACTTCTTCTCCATGCACTAACAAAAGATATTGTACTATTAGGAAGTACATCTGCCATACCTAAAGCCATTGTGGTACCTGCTCGTAGTATATTTACAATACCAATATGGCAATCATCTATGACATTCGTAGTTAGTGAACCCAGTGGGGTTTTAGTAGTAACTTTTTTTATTGGAAGAACATTCTTGCCTGAGAGTTCTATACCCATGTATAGGCCAAGTAGTCTAGTATACTTCCTATATTCATATGGTTTTATCTGTACATCATGTAGCTTAAGTCCAACATTTTGCAGTACTGGGTTGTCTAGAATTGTGAAATTGTTCATAACTATTAATTAAAAATTATCTTAAGGAGAGGACATTTAGTCCTCTCCTATCATTTACCTATTTATTCTGTTGCCTTCTCCCAAATATCCAAGGTGTATATCTGATTTATATCAATATCTTCTACTTCATCAATATATTCTGTTGCTATATCGATTGTACTTTGGAGTTTTTCAGTATTAATGTAGAAGAGACCTTTGCTTTTTCCATCATCAGCTTCATAAAGTTTGACGGTTTCTCCTGCCATTCTTACTTGGTGATCTCTAGCTGTAACATCATTAAGTGTAAAGTCTAGACCAATTAGATCAACTGACTCTGTTGGGTTTGCTATGGCATACTCCCAACCCTTTATGGAAGCTTTCATAAAACGAACGAGTAGATCTTCGTTGTAATTTAAGAAATCTCTTTGTACAAAAAGGGCATCTTGTAACATCCCTGCACCTTCTTCTTCCATATCAAATACTGTAAAGTCATCCTCGCTATATCCTGCCTCTATTGGTAGCCAATACTCGTTGTAGATCATGGCGGATGCTAAATCTAGTTCTCCATTAAGTAACTGATTCATATCAAAATTTTGACTCACAAGTGTAACATCTCTATCCTTATCCAACCCTTGCATCTCAATGAATGCGTAAGGTTCTAATTCATTCCCACCTGGCCATGTACCAATCTTTTTCCCCTCAATATCACTAGGATCTTCTATACCACTCTCCTTTAATGCCATCAATCTCATTGCAGACCTCTGCATACCCTGTCCAATATTTATAAGGTCTTCTCCAAGAGAGATAGCAGGTAGTACATTACCTGTCCATGCTACTGCTACATCTGCATCCTTTGCAATTAGGACATCAACTGGATTGATACCTACTCCTCCTGG
>DOZG01000087.1:462-866 GCA_003518125.1 Patescibacteria group bacterium | reverse complement strand
TTAAAACCTTTGTAAAGAGGAAGTATCCTCCTATCAAGAGTAGTACTATGACTACAAGAACACTAAGAATCTTTGAGGAAGATGTTGTTTGTTTTTCTTCCATAAGTAAATAAATATAAAAAGTTAATTAATAGTCAGAACTATCTAGTTCTCCTGCCATGGTATTAGTTTCTTTTGTAGAAACTCAACAGAAAAGTAAAAGATAGTTCCGAAAATTGCAATAAAAAATATACTAGCCCATACCAACGGGAGATTAAAAAGACCTTTCTTGGAAAGAATGAATATCCCTATTCCACCATATCCACCAAAAAACTCTGAGGTTATTGCTGTAAAGATGGCAGTAATGATACTAACTTTGATAATGTTTACTATTGCAGGAAGGGATTTGGGAAGAAGTATCTTAA
>DOZG01000087.1:0-408 GCA_003518125.1 Patescibacteria group bacterium | reverse complement strand
TTGATGTAGAGTTGTAATGAACATCGGGAAGAAGATAATGAGGGATATTAGAAGGATTTTTTCATCTTTATTGGTTCCCATTATTCCACCCATTATTGCTGCGAGAGCAATTAGGGGTACCGAGTTTATTAGTACAGATACTGAAGTAAGTACTTTAGAGAGTTTAAAGAGTCGATATATACAGAGTGCAATTAGAAATCCCAAGAGATTTCCAATTATCCACCCTGGAATTATCTCTGTTATTGTATAGATCATTTCCTTACTAATGATGTCAAAATCTTCTATACAAGTTCTAATTATCACACTTGGTTTTATTAATACAGTTCTTGACACGTCCCATGTGCTTAATGCGAGTTCCCAGAGAAAGAGGAACGAAAGAATACTTAGAGTAGAGAGTAGTAATGATTT
>DOZG01000024.1:3499-5612 GCA_003518125.1 Patescibacteria group bacterium | reverse complement strand
TTTGACCTATAGGAACATTTCCAGGAGCACCAGGAATCACAGGGGTTTGATCTGTAGAAACATTTCCCATTTCACTATTCATTAATATTTATTAAGAAACAATTTATTACTTTAAACTATCAATAATAAGCATTTTTGTCAAATAAAAATATTTGTTTAATAGGCAAATTCCCTGTGTTGAACAATAACATAGTTTTAAATATAAATATGGAAATGAAAGATACTCCTCATTTATATTTCCTAATAATACAAAATTAGGTATAAAACAAAAGGAAGAAGATAGAGAAATACCTGGAAGTCAAACAGTAACACTTAAAACAAGGGGTATTAAAGATTTATACGAGAATATAAAGTTCAAGGACATACAAATTTATCAGGAATTAGTAAGAGAAGATTGAGGTACAACATTTAGCATATTAGATTTAGATGGGAATAAGATTGAGTTTATAAACAAATAGTCAATTACTTTTCCCTATCTTAAGTTTACTTCTCAATAACAACAAACTTTTTTCCAAACTCTTTACCTATATTTAATACTTTATACCCTGTCTCCCCTATTACTTCTCCTTCTTCTACGACATCTACTTCATAACCCTCTTCATCCTTTTCGAAAATCCAAATTTGTACTTTTCCTTTCTCTTCTTCCCCAAAGGGGTTACAACTTTTCTCAATATCTCCAATACCGAATCTATAAGTATCTCTTTGTATCTGATAGCTCTGATACGCCCTATCATCTCTAGGAATTTCAATATTAGAAGTTTGACAGTTTAGATAAAGGTAACCAACAGCAATTGAAGCAAGTAATATGATACTAATTAGAATAATAATAATAATTCCTTTTTTCATAGGTGTGATTTTAGTAATGTTTTCTCCTAATTTTTTAACATTAGTGGTGGAGACGGTGGGAATTGAACCCACGTCCAAAAGCATCATCAATCGTTCTATACAAACATAGTTAACCTTGTATAGACACATATACCTAAAAGATTAACAAAAAAGTATATATGCTTAGAACTTAGTTTCAAGTATACCCTCTTCTAAATTAAGAATATACCTATATCCTACAAACGACTGTTTATTAAAACCTGTATAGGAGCAAGTAATAAAAACACTAACCTAAATCAATAAGTTAGACTTATGCAAATTGGTAAGCATAAACAGGAGCTGCAAAAGCAACCTTTACTGTATCAACTAAACCACTTACAAAAGCGTTTAAACGATTTGTTACACTTATCTGTGTTCAGTTAACGAGATGAACTCGATTTGAAACAAATTGAATCTAAACTTCTGTCGAACGCCTAGCGTCCCCATATTGATAAAGAACTACGTATTATACCATTTATCTATAAATATTTGAATTCCCTGAATGACCACCAAATCTATGTAAAAGAATTATCTGTTTACCTTTAAATATCCATAACACTCTTAAGTCTTTACTTATTCTCGAACTATACACTTTCCCATACCCAGACACCTCTACATTGTGAGTATGTAAAGAACCAACAAAAGGATCTTCTGCTAAAAGTTTTAACTTATGATTCAATTCATACTTTAACTTTGAGTTCTTCTTCGTTAACTTCTTAACATCCCTATAAAATTCTACGGAAAGATGTAATGTGTATTTATTCTTCATTATCAAGAGTCTTAAAGAACTTGTCTATAGCCTCATCACTATCTAAAGCTATAGTTCTCCCCTTCTTATAATCCTTAATACTTTTATCCAAACCTTTTGAAAGTTCTTTCTCTAAAACAGTTAATTGTTTCTTTTCAAATTCTTTTTCCATTTCTTTAGTTAGTACATATCTTACATAAGCAGGAAAAGAATATCCATACATCTTAGCTTTTGGTTCAAGAACTTTTAATAATTGAACTGGAAATGTAATTTGTTTTGTAATACTTTTAGCCATTTTGTATATAATTTGTATAACTTAATATACAATTATAACACATCTTCTCGTTTTCTTCTACTCCCCTCCCACAATCCAATACCTGTAGCTATGGAAAGATTTAAAGAATCTATATCATTACCATGTGGAATAAATACACTCTGTCCGATATTCTTGTATTCACTACCCAACCCTTTACTCTCATTCCCTTGAATCATACTATACGG
>DOZG01000024.1:661-3479 GCA_003518125.1 Patescibacteria group bacterium | reverse complement strand
GGGAATTCGGACATATACTCTTCAATATTTTTGTAATACTTAAAATTGACCTTAAACAAAGCTCCCATTGTTGATCGTACAACCTTAGGATCAAAAATATCAGCACTATCTCCAATTAAAGCTAAATTTCTGTAATTAAAACCTAGCATTGTCCGAATGATAGTACCTAGATTACCCATATTACGAGGCTCTACTAATACAAGATGATTAGCGCTACTTTCCAAATTACACTCATACTTCTTGAATATTCCAATAACATAAGTATTCTCCTTAAACGAAATCCTCTCTATCGTTCTATCCTCAACTTCTACACTAATACCAAGCTCCTCGCACAACTCCTCTATCTCTTTAATCCCTTCACTACCCTTTGTATTACTCTTCTTGATAATTTTAATAACGGAATCTTTTTGGTACTTAAGTAGATCAATAGTGGGATATATACCAAAGGTATATGAAAAATCAAACTTTTTCTGATACCTCTTTATCTTCATTTATGGGAATCGATAACATCTTGTAATATACTATCCGCTTTAACCTTTTCACTACCCTTTGCTACATTCCACTTCTCTTTTCTAAGTAACATATATGCCTCCTCCACACTGTTCTTTGTTTGTATCAACCGTACATTCTTCTCCTTTAACTCCTCTAGATACTCCAACTCTCTTCCATACATCTCATATATACTTACCAAAAAACCTACTAACATGAAAATGTAGCTAAAGAACCTAGCAAACACAGAAAACTTAATCATCAAATCATATTCTAGATTAAACAAAGGAACAAAGAAAATGGTGGAGATGAGAAGAAATATTAATGAGAATATTAACCAATACTCAAAGGATCCATATCTCCATGTTCTACTCTTCCAATATCCTAATATACTGAAAACAAAGAGCAACATGCTTAGAATACCCCCTATCAATGCAGGGATATATTCCTGATACACGCTTATGACATTCGTAAAGTATAGGAATATGGAAATTACGAAAGTAAAGAGTAATACAATACCTAAATATATTAGTTTTTCCTTTGCCTTATCAGGATTTTCATAATCTTTTCTAACAAACCAACTAAGAAATACAATAATTGCTAGAAAGCTTTTGGATAAAACCATACTTAATGGAAAGAATTCACCTGGGATGTAAGAGAAAAGGCCTACGAAACCATCCACAGAAGATATTAACTGAACAGATTCTAATACACCTACAAACAAAAACCCAACACCAAGCATTAAGAAATTTAATTTAGACTTTTTAGTGTAAAAACGCATTAATGCTAGGATACCAATGAAGATGGCAAGTATAGATGAAAGTAATTCTACAAAAAGAAGGGTGTCCTGTATCCATACAATTTCCCCTGATACATAGGCAAATACTAAGAAAGCTAGTACTGCTACTAAAAGAAGAAGAACTTTTTTCTTTACCTCAAATTTTTCTTCTGAATAGTTATCCATACCTAATATTAATATAAATACTTAGTAAAAGAAATCTCTTTATTCCTCTCTGCATATGGGGCACACACAGTAACCCCTCCCTCTCCATCTTGAAATATGTAATACCCTGTACCATTTACAGATATATAGAGAGGATCTGTTGGCATCTGAGTTACATTTTCGCTATCAGGATCATTTAAAATACTTAGATTAACAAGGTCTTCACAATCATATGGCCCTATCTTACATATTTCATTCCCCAATACTACACATTCATAGGTAACTGGTATTTCATAGGGGATTTCTTGATTAGCTCTTGAATAAGCACTTACTTCAGTAAGTATGTATGATATATCTGCTTGTCTCTGAAGATTTCTTGCTTCGGCACCTTCTTTTCCTGGATTAATAGCTAAAAGTGCTAATACAACGACTACTCCAATGGCAGATATTACAACAAGTATTTCTATAAAGGTATAGTTCTTCTTTTTCCCTTGTTCTTTAGTATTTATAATAGCTTTAGATTGTTCAGATAAGGGAGTAGCTAAATTTTCCATACATATATATTACAAGATATTTAGAGTTTTGGGTATGGGTTAATATTTAATACCTATAGTTCTATATATTGGAGATATAGTAATATTGATATATGAAAGTATTGGTAATACGGTGTTTCTAGGGTATATAGGGGTTTATCCACATCTGTGTGGGTAATTGAGGGATTAAAATCAATAAGATAAAGTTCTATAAGGACGATTGCTCTATAAAAAGGCTTACTAATTACTCCTCCCCTAACCTGTCATTCCTAAACTCAATTTCAATGGTATTAATAATTTCTGTTTTCATAAACAACGAATTACCTACAGAGCCCTCCTTAACAATCGGTAATCTCTCTCTGTCCTTAAGTATAAACTCTTCCCAATCTTTTACAGTAAATGCAATATGTTCAATACCATATCTAAGCTCCGATGGGTCCAAACCCTGCTTGGGTTCAAAGATTTCTATCTTAGGTATGTTAAATTTCCCAGTTAATGATTCTTTTAGTTTAAACACCCTAATTCTTCTACCATGTAGTATAACCTCTTTTATTAAAACGGAATATTCTAGCATCGCCTTTGAAACTTTATCAAACTCTTCCGAGTTATGTAACAAATAACCAAGATGATCACATAAGAGATGTGTTTTTAAATTGAAAGAATCCAACACAGACAAAACTTTCATCTCATACGAATTAACAAGTTTTTGTAAATCTTCTTTTTTAGATATGTCCTCCATCTAATCAGTATTATATTAACTGGCGGAGAGAGAGGGATTCGAACCCCCGGTATAAGAAACCTCATACAAAGCATTTCGAGTGCTTCCCATTCAACCACTCTGGCATCTCTCCAA
>DOZG01000024.1:0-653 GCA_003518125.1 Patescibacteria group bacterium | reverse complement strand
AATCTATTCTCTGTCGGATTTATACAATAGTTCTTTGCCCCCACAAAGTTAACCTTTCTTAGATCACAATGTTGAAATCTACTTGAATATAGATCTGAATTAGAAAAATCACTTCCTCTGAGATCCGTATCAATAAACTCGGTCTCTTTAATAACACACCCCTTGAACTGGCTGTTCTCTATCTTAATATCCCTGAATACACAGAAATCAAGTTTACAATTGGTAAATATCCAACTATTAAGAAATGTGTTAATGGTTGAAAATATTATACCAATCAACTTACACCCTTTAAAACTCACATCTCGGAAACTACATTTATCTACATTCATATTAGTCAGATTTGTAGAATCAAACACACACCCTATAAAAATTGAACCTGCAAAATTACATTCCCTTAAATCACATTTCTTAAATACACAATTCAAAAATTCTTTGTTACATAAATTCTTTTTTTGTAAAGATATGTTTTGAAACACCTCCTCATCATATGTTTTGAGTGTTAGATCCATAAGTAAACAAGATTAAACCTTCTCTAAAGGTATATACTCACCAAAATTCATTTTCTCTAACCTTCCCTGCTTTCTAATATCCTTGTATAAGACAAACTCCTGAAGAAGTAAAAATATTGGTACCCTATCCTTCTTATTCAAAAG
>DOZG01000077.1:5751-21455 GCA_003518125.1 Patescibacteria group bacterium | reverse complement strand
GATAAGATATTTTATATTGGAGAATCTTTCTCAGATTTTGGTATAGGTGAAAGATTAGAGAATTGGCAGGAAGCTAAAGAGGTTATCGATGAGCTCAAGAAGAATCAAAAAGATATTGCAGTATTACTGAAAGCTAGTCATAGTATTGGGTTGTACAATATTATGGAATAGATTACTCTATCCATTCAATATCAGCTCCTAATTTGTTTAGGTTTTCAATAAAGTTTGGATGGGCCCTTCTAATTGCATCTGCATTATGAATTTTACTTTCTCCCTCCACTGTTAGTGCTAACATAAGAAGAGCTACTGTTGCTCTGATAATATCTGGAGCATTAACAGTTGCAGGTTTGAGAGGCTTATTCCCATATACAATTATTCTATATGGATCGCACATAACTATCTGAGCACCAAATTTAATAAGTTCAGGTATCCAAAAGAAACCACCTTCATATAGTTTATTCCAAAACAAGATAGAGCCTTCTGCTTTAACGGCTAAGGCCACCATTAATGGTATTAAATCTGCTGGGAAATATGGCCATGGAGCAGCCTCAATTTTAGGTAGCATATTCTTTGTGTATGGTTTCTGTACTTTTAGTTCTTGATTCTCTCGTACAATTGCAGTATCTCCTTCATACTCAATGTTTACCCCCAATTTTTTAAATACTCTATTTATTAACGGGAAATAGTCAGGTACAGAATTAGTTACTCTTACTTCCCCACCAGTCATAGCTCCAAGCGCTAGTAATGTAGTTATTTCATGATGGTCAGAAGAGATTGTAAAATCTGTTCCATGTAGCTCCTCTACTCCATGTACTATTATTTTACATGATCCAATATTTTCAATATTAGCACCCATTTGAATTAAACAGTTACAGAGATCTTGTACATGTGGCTCTGAAGCTGCATTTGTTAGTACTGACACACCTTTTGCCATAGAAGCTGCCATGATGAAATTTTCTGTAGTTGTAACTGACATGTAATCAGTCCATATAGAACCACCTTGAAGGCCTTGTGAGGTATCGATAATCAAATGATTATCGCTTTCAACTTTAGCTCCAAGAGCTTTAAGTATATCTATATGTGGGTCTAATTCTCGGATACCAAGTGCACAACCACCAATCTTAGATTTTACTTCTATATGATCCATTCTTACAGCTAACGGCCCAAGTAAGAGAACTGCACCTCTCATTCCTAAAGGGAAACCCTCATCTCCAAAATCTTTTCTTAAGTTGGAATTATTTATTGTTAAAACTTTCTCCTCTTTATTCCAATCGATATCAGAACCGAGGGATTTTAGTAAATCTATGAGTTTAATAACATCTAGTAACTCTGGAAAGTTTCTAAGGATTACTGTTTCATTGGTAAGAAGTGTTGCGCAAAGTATTGGTAGTGCTGCATTTTTATTCCCTGCTGGTGTTATTTCACCACTAAGATTTTTTCCACCTCTAACTATTAAATCTGCCATGTTTTTTTATTAAAAAATTATATTAATTTCTGTATTTAACCTAATACCTGTGTTATCAAAAAAGTCTTTCTGAATAATTTGGATTAAATTATATATCTCTTCTCCCGTAGCATTCTCATAGTTAGTAACTATCAGTGGGTGTTTAATCCAAGTTCCACATTTACCAACTCTCTTGTTTTTCCAACCTAGTTTATCCAGAATATATGCTGTCGGAATTTTTACCACTCCTTCATTTTCAGTAGTGTAATTGGGAAGTTCTGGGTATTTTTCAAGTAATCTTTTGTATTCAACTTCAGATATCAAAGGATTAGTAAAAGTACTTCCACAAGAACCGTACTTACCAACTTTCGGTAATTTTTCATCTCTGATATTACATATGCTGTCATATACTTTTTTAATCGTATACGGTTTACTGTAGTTTTTCTCTAAGTAATCAGTTATCCCTTTATATTGTAAATATTTCTCTGGTATTGCCTTATCTTTTTCCCATTTCTCAAGTTTGAAAGTTATAGCTGTAATTAGGGCATTATTTTTTAAATCGTGTTTGAAGATACTATTCCTATATCTAAATTTACATTCTTTATTGGTTATCTCTTTGATTTCTCCTGTTTTTGTATTAAAATACTCAACGGAGGTGATGAAATTTTTTACTTCAACACCGTAAGCACCAATATTTTGTACTGGGGTAGCACCACAATCCCCTGGAATATTAGCTAGGTTTTGGAGACCTAAATAGTTTTGATGTACACTCCACTCTACGAATTTTTCCCAATTTTCTCCTGCTCCGATTTTAATTGTGACTGTTTTCTTATTTTCTTCGACTATTCCTTTTCCTAGGAGATTGGGATGGATTACGATACCTTTAAAATCATTAACGAAAAGAATATTAGAACCTCCACCAAGTATTAGAAAATCTTCGTTGAATACCTTCTTATCGAAAATTTCTTTGAGATCCTTAACACTATCTACTTCAATATATTGGTTACTGTATGCATCCACCATGAAAGTGTTTAATTTTTTTAAAGATTTATTTTTACTTAATTTCATTGTAGTAAAGAGTATGACATTGTCTTAAAAATTATTTAAAGAGGTGTGAAAGTATCTGTTGAAGAGCTGTTGTTGGAAAAAGGTTTTTTATTTTCTTCCTGTTAACCCCCAGTTCCCTACTTAGGAAGTCTTTAATGTAGACCGAAATATTAATTGCTTTAAGATCCTTTTCTGGTAAGATTTCAGAGAGTCCTAAACTAACTAATGTTTGGGCATTTTTCGTTTGCTCATCATGTGTTACCCAAGAGATTGGGATAAAGATTGAAGGGATTTGTATCACGCCTATCTCATATACTGTATTTGCCCCTGCTCTTCCTATGTATAAATCTATATTATGGAAAAGGAAACCAATCTCATCCTTGTTAACATACTTAACAGGTAGGAATCTTTCTTGCATCTTACTATCTAATTGCTTATGGATATTCAATGCGAAGTCGTAATCATTATGAATTTGATTATCACCCATTTGTAAAACCACATTATATTCTTTTAGTAGAATATCCAAGTTTTCAAGTATATATGTGTTTAGGGTATGAGAACCCAATCCTCCTCCTGATATATATATTATTGGTAATTTATTTTTTTTAAACTTCTTAATCTTTTCTACTACTTTTCCTTCTCCACTCTTTTTTAGTACTGCTAATCTGACAATATTACCTACTTGAATTGTATTCTTATTTTTAAAATACTGGGTAGAAGATTTGAAGGTGATAAATATCTTTTTTGCAAATTTCCCAACAATCTGATTTGCTAATCCTACTGCTGCTGTTTGCTCATGTATATATACTGGGATACCTTTTAGCCATGCCGCTATACACACAGGGACACTTACAAAACCCCCGGAAGAAAATATTAGATCAGGATTATTGGACTTCATGATTTCAAGTGAATCTTTTAATCCTAGTATGGTTCGTAATGCTAACTTAATGGTTGATATGGCAAACTCTCTTTGTAGTTTTCCTGCTCTAATGAAGTAACATTTGAAATCTGCATCCTTAAAATGTCTTTGCTCCAAAGAGTTTCCGTATTCTTCTCCTACCATTCCTAGATCTCCACCTACATAGATAAGTTTTTTGAAACTATCTGGATAATGTTCTTTAATAGTTTCAATTAATGCAGAAGCTACAGAGAGATGTCCTCCACTTCCTCCTCCAGTTATTAATATTTTTTTTACAGTATTACTATTTTCTGTTGCCATTTAAATTTGTAAACCTAGATATATTAAGAAGTATAGCAATTCCAATCAAAGTTACAAGGGTACTAGATCCTCCGTAGGTAAAAAAAGGTAATGGCATACCAGTAAGTGGTATTAAGCCTACATTAGCTCCCATATTTAAAAATGCTTGTATTGTAAGCCAAATCACTATCCCCATTGCAAGTAATCTTCCTTCTTTATCTGGTGCGTTTTGTGCAATTTTGAATCCTCTTAAAAAGAAAAGAATCCACGCAAAAACTAATATACTTCCTCCTAAAAAACCTAACTCTTCGAGAATGATTGCAAATGTGGAATCTGTAAATGCAGTGTTCTCCACTAAATATCCGAATCTTTGTCTTGACTGTCCAAATCCTTTTCCAAGGAATCCTCCACTACCTATTCCAATGAGGATTTGTTGTATTTGATAACCACTTCCTTGAGGATCAATTACTTCTCCTTTAAAAAGTAGGGTAAAATATGTTTTGACTCTTTCTAACCTATACGGTTCAATTATGACAGCTATTGCTGCTAGTGGTACTCCAAGAAAAACAGCAGAGAGTATTGTCCCTATTGTATGAATACGGTTTTCTCCGGATATTAGGAACATTAGAAATGCAGTAATACATATTATCATTGTGGTTCCGAGATCTGGCTCCAGGATTATGAGAAAGGCGATAGAACCAACAATTGCTGCGAAGTTTATAATATGTTTTCCAAACCCATCTTTATACGCTGATTTAAATTTTTTGTACTTGTATTTTTGTTTTGATAACCAGGAGGATAGATAGATGATTATAGCTATCTTTGCGAATTCTGCAGGTTGTATAGTTCCTAAATTTCCAAGTGAAAACCATCTTTTAGATCCATTAATCTCATCTCCAGCGATTAGTACAAGCAGTAGCAATGCTATTGTAAATATTAATCCTGGTATGGATAGTTTAAGTAATCTATGATAGTCTCCGAAGTATATAAATATTCCTATCCCAATTCCTAATATTAACCATTGAAGATGTAGTATGAGAAAGTGATATTTATCAAAAAAGACTTGGTCTGCTACATACATACTTGCATCAAAGATCATCATTAATCCAAATATAATCATGAGTATGGATATGGTTAGAATAAGCTGGTCACACGATTTTCGTTTTTTTCTGTAAAGGTGTTTCTTCTTTTTGGTTTTTCTCGACATCATTATACTTCTAATATACAATATTAATGTATGAATGACCAAATGGTTTTAGTTGTTGGTGGTCCTGGTGGTAGTGGTTCTTCCACTATTGCTAAGCGTTTGGCAAAGTATTTCAATATTAAACGTATATATGGTGGAGAGTATTTTCGGAAAGAGGCGAAATCTAGGGGGTTTGATAGTTTAGAGGCCTTCTATAAGAGAGCAAAGGAAGAGGATATAAAAAAGATAGATCAGAGAGTAGATAATCATTTTAGGGATTTAGCAAAAAAAGGTGGTGTTCTAATTGAAAGTAAGATCTTTTCCGGTATTGCTACAAAAGAAAAGATTTCTTGTACTTCTAAGATTTGGATTACGGCGTCTTTGGATGTTAGAGTAGAAAGAGTTTTAGGTAAAGAAAAGATTAGAGGTTTTCTTAGGAAATGGTTTAGAAGAAGAGAAATTATTAATGATTTAACAAAGAGGTATGAGTATGATAAAGAAAGATATCACGATTTGTATGGAATAGATTATGACTCTCCGAATAAATACAATGATTTAGTTATTGATAGTTCTCATCAGGTTCCTGATGAGACTTTTAGTTTAATTATTAATTTTCTAAATAATGGAAAAGGTGAAGAATAGTACAAATACTTCTTCAACAAAGAAGAAGGTAGATCCCTTGGTGATAAAGGGGAAGGAGTATGAGAATACTGCTGTAAATCCTGAGGATTTGGATAACAGATGGTTAAGGTGGAAGTGTTTGAAATGTAATTTCGTTTATGAAGGTAAAGAACCTCTTAATGTTTGTCCGAAGTGTGGTAATAGTGATCCAGATTTATTTGTTGATGCATTTTAGTCTTAAATGCCGAGAGGGGGACTTGAACCCCCACTCTATTGCTAGAACGGGATTTTAAGTCCCGCGTGTCTGCCAGTTCCACCATCCCGGCTTGGAGCATTAGTATTTTAATGGATTATCAAAGGATTTTCAATATTGATTTTGGAGGTGACGATGGGACTCGAACCCATGATAGTGGTTTTGCAGACCACGGCCTTAACCAACTTGGCTACGTCACCAATACTATCTACCGAGGATGTCTTTAACGGTAGCAATCTCTAGTATTGAGTTTATGCTCTTGTTTTTTATTGAGCTACCGCTAATAATAGCAATTTTATCATCAAAATCCAACTCCCCGTATGAAAATACTATTTCTACAGCCCTTTCTATACTTTTATCCCTATCATCAGATAAGGATTGGGCATAATAACACTTAACACCACGAAGGAGATTATCTTCTCTAACTCTTTTAAAATCATTTGTTACTTCATATATTGGAATTGATAATCTATGTCTTGAAAGGGATTGAACACTCTTACCACTTTGAGAGATGACTAATACACTTTTTAGGTTAAGAGAATTTGTAAGATTAAAAACACTTTTACATAATTCATCTGTATCTAGAGAAGCAGTAGTTCTACCATATACAACCTGAGGAGTTAAGATATTTTCAACAGAGAGTGCAATGGTATTCATAGTCTCTACACTTTCGATTGGGTATTTACCTGTAGAGGTTTCAGCAGAAAGCATAATTGCGTCTGCCCCATCTATAACAGAGTTGGCTACATCACTAACTTCTGCTCTTGTAGCTCTAATGTTATATCTCATACTTTCCAACATCTGTGTGGCAACAATTACTGGTTTCCCAACTGCTCTACACCTATATATTAATTGTTTCTGAATCATTGGAATTTGTTCAAAAGATATTTCTACACCTAAATCCCCTCTTGCAATCATTATTCCATCTGAATATTTTAAAATATCATCAAAGTTATCAATACCTGCTTGATTTTCAATTTTAGAAATAATATTAATATCACTATCTCCCAGTAACTCCCTTGTAAGTTTTACAACCTTACTACTTTGTACAAAAGAAAGTGCTACGAAATCATACCCAAGATCAACTGCATATTCGATATCCTGTTTATCTTTCTGAGTAAGTAGAGGAAAATTAAGAAAACTATTTGGAATATTAACTGTCTTATGAGGATGAAGTATGGAATGATTTTGTACAGTACATACAATATTATTATCAACAATTTCTTTAACTTTTAATTCAATATTTCCATCATCGAGGAGTATTATGGTATTTCTGGATATATCTTTATTTAAATTGTCGTATGTAATCTGTATCTGGTCTTCATTTGTAATATCCTTTGTTGAAGGTATTAGAGTGATAAGTTGACCTTTTTTTAATACTCTTTCTGTTTCGAAACCAGCAACCCTGATCTTATTTCCTTGTGTATCAAGTATTAAAGACACTCTTTGAGATATTTTACGAATCATTTGAGAAACTCTCTTTAACTCATCAAAGTCTGCAAAGGAAGCATTTATTCTTGCAATATCTACTCCAGCTTCAACCATTTGTGTAAGAATGTCCATATCCCAACTGGATGGACCAATGGTTGCTACGATTTTAGTTTTACAAAACTTTGGGGCAGTCATATCACATAGTATATGGGATAGATTTTAGTTTTACAACCATATTTAGATGTATTAGTATATATGTAGAAACTATTTAACCTTTTTTACTGTCTATATGAAGGAATATATAAAAAATTTGCTACTTTTCTTTTTAATCTTTTTCTTTACTACTACGATATTCTCTGGAATTATTATGCCAAATCTATCCATTTATTATCTTTCTACATTGATAATACTTAGTACTGGAGTAATGATGACGAAACCATTTCTAAATTTTTTAACCATTAAGATTAATTTCCTTACTTATTTCTTGATGTCATCGATACTACTTATTGGGATATTCTTTTTATTAGAAATATTCATGACAGGATTCCTTGTCGAGATTATAACATTTGAAGGTGTAAGCTTAGACTTTTTGCAAATCAATGGATTTGAAATGGTTCCAGTTGTTACAATACTTCTAATTTCTACATTAAGTTCTTTACTTTGTTCAATCTTTTTTACTTTAGGAAAAAGTACTTAAGGTGTAGTATAATGGGAATATGAATAACAATATTTATAATACTCTATTAATTACCCAAATTGTAATATCTATATTACTTGTAATCAGTGTATTACTACAAAATAGGGCTGAGGGTTTGGGAAAAATGTTTGGTGGTGGTGGTGAAGTCTTTAGAACAAAAAGGGGGTTAGAGAAATTTCTTTACTATTTTACAATTACTTTGATTGTAATCTTAGTAGTACTTTCTCTTACGCTACTTAAGTTAGGATAGTGAGTATGTCTAAAAAAAAGAAGGTCAAAACAAATAAGAAGACTGTGAGTATGAAGGAAGCTTTTACTAAGGTTTCTCCTAAGAGTAATGAAAAGAACGTAAATCAATCTAAAAGGCGTACGATGAGGGATCTTTTTTGGGAATATCCTGGAAGTCTTGTAAAGGTTTTTAAGGTTACATCACCTTTGAGCACTATATTTCTTTTTATGTTACTTGGTTTTGGTGTGTTTGCTTTATTAAGAAGTAATACCTTTGCAGAGAATGTTACCTCAAAAAGGTATACACAGTATGTAGAGGGTCGTATTGGTGCTATATCAACCTTTAACCCATTATTTAGTAACCAGAATGATGTAGATAAGGCAATACAGGAATTAGTTTTTGAGAAATTGATATATATAGATATAAATGGAGATATTACTCCTGGAATTGCCACTTCTTGGGATATTAGTAAGGATGGAAAAACTTATCAATTCAATATTTCTACAGATCGTATGTGGAGTGATGGTACTTTGTTAACTATCGATGATGTATTGTTCACATTCCAAACAGCTATCAAACTTTCCGTGGATCATGGATATGATACTATTGGTTCTGCATTAATAGATGTTGAGATAGAAAGAGTTGATGAAGATACGATAAAGTTTGAATTACCTCAAACCAATGCTACTTTCCCTGAGATTGTATCAGTATATATTATTCCAAAACACATTTTAGAAGATGTAGTGCTTTCTGATATGCCTTTTAATATTTTTTCACGAAATCCAGTTGGGTCTGGTCCGTATAGGATATCAAGGAGTGAACCCAATATTGTATATTTACGTTCCTCCACATATTATAAACATCAGCCCACTATCTCGGATATTGTAGTTAGAATATATTCAGATGTTTCAAAACTACAATCTGCATTTAGAAACGGTTTACTTGATGGGATAGTATTACCTTACAATAAGGATGCTGAGTTTACCCAAGAATACCCATCTTACTCATCGAATGTAATTGATTTACCCTATCGAGAGAGAATTCTCTTTTTTAATTTGAGAAAAGATAAGTTTCAAAGCGAAGAGTTAAGAAGAGGTATTAGTCATTTGATAGAAAGGGATCAGTTATTGACTCAATCTGAGGTGTTTGGTAGTGTAATTTATGGACCGATTTTTGATGGAAGCTGGGCATATTCTTCTGATGCTAATTATCTTTCCTATGATGTAGCAAAGGCTATTACTAGTTTAAAGAATGCTGGATATACACAGAATGTGCAGAATGGGTATTTTCAAACAGAAGATGGGAAGTTACTTACTTTAGCAATTAGTTACCTTGATAATGATATGAATACGGATTTGATGAATACATTAAAGGAGCTATTAGATAGTGAGGGAGTGATTATTAATCTTGAACCATTTACATATTCACAATTAACTCAAGAGATATTGGCAACTAGAAATTTTGAAATTCTTATGTACGAAATAGAACTGAGTATTGATCCAGACCAGTATAATCTATGGTACTCCCTACAGAAAGAATATCCAAATCTTAATCTTTCTGGGTATGAATATGATCGTGTAGACATCCTTCTTGAGGAAGGTCGAGGTGAGTTAAAACAGATAGAACGAAAGAAGACTTATGCGTTATTTCAAAAATATTTAGTTGAAGATGCTCCTGTTATATTTCTCTTTAGACCTTCATATCTATATGTTGTTCGTGATAATCTAGACGGTATTAATTTTGAGAATATTACGAGGTTAGAGGATATATATAAGAATGTATATGACTGGGAGTTTATGAAGTAATCTCATTAATATATGCCAAGAGGGGGAGTTGAACCCCCACCCATTGCTGGACTACGTTCTGAACGTAGCGTGTCTGCCAGTTCCACCATCTTGGCCGAGGGTGTATATTATCATTTATTCTTCTACTTTTGACGTAAGAGATACTAAGATCTTCTTCTTATCTTTCTTACTAGGTTCCCTTTTCTTTTTTCCTGTATCTGAATCAGGGTCAAATTTTTTAAAGTTTTTCAAAAAATCTTTTTTAGTAAAGATTTTCTCTTTTTTAACTTTTTTCTTTTTTAATTTTGGTTTTCTTTTCTCCTTCTGTTTCTTTTCCGGTTTTTGTGGTTTAGGACTTTTCTCTGAAAACACTTCCAGTAGGGTTTTTTCAGGAGTATTATTATCCGAATTATTTAGCTTTTTAGAAAATTCTTGATTAACCCCATTTTCATCATTTTTTCTAATTAAGGTAATTAGTATTGAGGATATGAGTGAACCAAGGAGTAAGAAGCCTACAAGACTGATTATTAAATCAGGATTTTGAGTTAAAGTTGTAAGAAGATTATCCAAGGTGATACTCTTGAATGAGAATGATATAGTTTCATTTTGATCCTGAAAGTCAGATGCAGTAGTTAGACCACCATCTCCGAATGCGAGTACTGCCGGCTCACTTGGATTACTCGCATAGCCATCTTTTCTAGTATATGCAAAGACAGTATATATACCATCTACAGTTGTTTCCAATGCTATCGAAGTACTCCAATCACCATCAGAGTCAATATCAGCAATCTCTATAAAGTTAGTGGCATTTACGGATAGTGTGACTATTACTTCACTATTTGCAAATCCTGTACCAGATATTGTGAGGTAGTCATTTTCAAATGTAGGAGCTTTTATAATAGGTGGTCTTGGAATAATAACAGTATCGTATTCCAGTAATTTAGTTGCACCAAGTGAGTCTACAAATCGGAATTTAAGATGATGCTCTCCAATACCAAGGGATGGTAGAGAGTAAGGACTAATAATATCTTTAAAACCACTTTCATCTATATCTAACTCAACACCTACCTTTTCTTCAGAGGGGTCTACAAAGGTAACTATATGACTTGGATTATCTGTATATTCAGGTATTGAAATATTTAATTCATTTTCAATTTCCTCTAGGCGTTCTTCTTCAAGTTGTTCTACCTCTTGGGTATCTACATCATCTGTATCACCAAGTAAATCATCAACTGCAATATCTTCAGCAAAAATAGTACCTGTAGCTGTAAGAAGAATTAAAATTGTAAGTAGAAATTTTTTCATTTAGGTTGATAATAATGTTACTAACAATATTGTATAGATTGTTGAGAAATTTTTCTAGTCTATAGCTTTATCGATAAAAAGAACCCCTTTTAAATGATCATCTTCGTGTTGTACGACCCTAGCATTGATACCATTAAACCTTCGTTTTACCTTATTCCCCTTCCTGTCCATATATTTAACTTTTATCTTATTATATCTTTGAACATTCTTTTCAATATTGGGTATACTTAAGCACCCTTCAATATCTATATTAGTTTTCTCTCCTATATTTTGTACTTGAGGATTGATTATTAATTCAAATTTCCCTGTATCGTAGTTTAGAATATATGAAACCTTTTTACTTACTCCTACTTGTGGTGCTGATATTCCTCCAGATTCTACCCCTACCTGTTCCTCACTAGTTAAAGCGGTATGTAAAAGATTGTCTAGGAATTGTTGGAATTCTTCTGTTTTCAGTTCTTCTTGGGTAACATCCTTTGAAATTGCTCTTAAGATTTTTTCTTCTTTACTATTTTCTATTGTATAAATTTTGAGTTGCTTCATATAAGAGTATATCAGATTTCTATCCAGCTAACCCACTTCTACTATATTTCTTTATTTTAATATTTTGTATAGTTCCAGCTTCATACTCTTTTTCTAGCAGAATCTCGTGATTGTAGTATGTTATTCCCTTCTGTCTACCAGTTAGTAATACGGGGATATTTCTATTTACTAAACCTTTATGTTTTGTTTCTCTAATCTTATTTACTAAATTTTTAAGTCTTCTTTCTCTTTCTTTTTTAGTATCTAGATCTATATTATCAATCATTTTGTATGCAGCACTACCCTTTCTAGGTGAAAACTTTCCAACATATGCCATTTCTATATCGCAATTTTTTATCAAATCTAAAGTTTCAGAAAAATCTCCCTCTGTTTCTGTTGGAAAACCGATAATTACATCAGTTGTAATTCTAAAGTCTGGATTAAACTCCTTTATCTTTTTACAGATATTTAAAAACCTATCTTTTGTATATTGCCTATTCATTAGTTCTAATATTTTATTTGAACCTGATTGTACTGCTATATTACAATGTTTGATAAATTTATCATGTGTGGTTATTAATTCTATTAATTCATCAGAGAAGTCCTTTGGGTGTGAAGAAATGAAATTAATCCAAAATTCTCCTTTAATTTGTTCAATTTCCTTGAGTAAATCAACAAAGCTTTCCCCATTTTCTTCCCAACTATTTACATTTTGACCGAGTAGTGTTACTAATTTACCTCCATTAGATACGAAATCTTTTATATCATGTAATATATTTTCTTTGGGAAAGTTAACTAGTTTACCTCTTGCGTATGGGACTATACAGTATGAACAGAAATTGTCACAGCCATTGGATGTTGAAAACAGTCCCTGGTATTTATTATTCCTATCGTAATTAATATTTTTATTTTCAATCAAATCGTTATTATCAATTTTAAGAATTTTTGGTAGTTGTTCAATTTTTTTGATATTGACAAGATGTGTGATCCAAGAAAATCTTCTTTTCAGAATTTTCTCGTATTCGTCTACTGTCATATTCGTAGATCTATCGTATCTTTGGGCCATACAGCCAGTTACTACAACAGTTTTGTCTTTAAATACCTCTTCTCCAGCCTTTATACCCCACCCTGCTACCTTATCCTCTGCTTGTTGTCTAACACTGCAGGTAACAAGTACAATGAGATCTGCATTTTTCCAATCATCTACTTCTTGGAGTGAGTATTGTGTTAGTAAATTTCTGACGGTGTTACTG
Organism: Patescibacteria group bacterium; assembly: GCA_003518125.1. GTDB lineage: Bacteria > Patescibacteriota > Dojkabacteria > SC72 > SC72 > UBA9296. Next base: position 8,485 of record DOZG01000077.1, on the reverse strand, counting down.
TCAGCAACATTCATAGCACAGCCATAAGTTTTAATGTAGAAAGTCTTTAACATATGGGTATTTTACCATATATTAATTACATACCTACTGTACATTTTTAATGGTTTCTAAAAGATTGCTTTAGTTATTACCATTTCCACTACCAGATCCTGAGTCTGTATTTCCAGCATCTTCATTTCCACTTCCACTTCCACCACATACCCCAGTATCACAAAGATCTAAGTTTTCTTGTAAACCTTGTTTTACTTGTAGTGCGGTATCTTCTCCTTTATTCTCTACCTTTTCCATTACCTGAATATGTTGTTCAAGTTGTTGTTGGTATTGATTTTGTACTCTTTCTAACTCACCATCTTGATATTTCTCTGGATTACTTTCAGCATTTCCTAAACAATCTTTTACTCTGTCCTGTTGGACTGTTACTGCTGTTAATACTTCTTCGATATTGTCAGTTGTGTCAACAACATTATTAAGTTCAACTACTCTTTCTTCTAGAATATTACTTTCAAGTTCAATGAGATTTATATCATCAAAAGTTAGTAATCTTTGAACATCTTCTATTGCTAGGTCTACAGCATAGAGTACGTCTCCAGGTTCTGATGCATCAGCTTGTGTGGCTAAGATTGTTCCACCACCACCTAGTACTACGATTAGGATCAAAAGTACGGTTAATACTTTTTTCATATATATATTAAATTAAAAATTAATTAAGGACATTTTCATCCTAACAATTCTCCAATCGATTGTCTACTATTAAGCCGACATATTATTTCTGCAAAATACTCCGCTACAGATACAACTTCTACCCATTTATGCTTTTGGAGAAAATCTTTGGGTAGGTACGAGGCATCTGTTGTAATTAATTTATTCAATATCTTCTCTTTATGATATTTTTCAAGGTTTTTAATAGCGTTGTTATTAAGTAGAGCGAATGTTGTAACACCAGTAATTTCTTCTGCTCCACTCTCTTTTGCTATAGTCATTGCTTTACAAAAGGTGGTTGCGGTATCAATCATATCATCTATTATATATACAGCCTTACCCTTGACATCTCCCATAATAGCCATACTCCTTATAGTATTAGCCTTCGAATAATTCCTATTCTTATAGGTAAAAGCTACACCTGTATGAAGATTGTGTGCATAGTAATTTGCTCGTTTTGCTCCACCTAAATCAGTTGGAATAATTACTGTATTCTCAGGGTTATGGATATCCTTTTTGATATATGGCACTAATATTTGACTACCTCTAAGATTCTCAATTTGTGCTGATCTAAAGAAACCTTGTATTGCAGGGTTATGAAGATCCATTGTTATTATATGATCTGCACCTAAATCTCCTTCTAGTTCCCAGGCAACCCTTGCTGCTGTAATATCTTCTCTTCCAGTTTGTTTATCTTGTCTTGCATAAGGAAAAGAAGGGACTACTGCTGTAATATAGTTGGCATCACACCTTCTACATGCTCCAATTACTGTATATAAAGCCCTTAAGTTCTCATCTACGCTTCTACCATCAAAATGATTTTCAATATCTTGGATTATAAATACATCTTTCCCCCTTATACTTTCATTCAATATGGTTTTAATTTCTGTATTCGCAAAAAGTATTTCTTCTGTATCGAGTAAATGTAATTTCTTCTGTATCTTCTTATTCACTGCTTTTAAAATCTTTTTGGTGAAATACAAACCTGAGGTACAGGACATGATACACAACTGACCGCGATAGTGATTCATATCTGAGAAGTAAAAAGTTACTAATATAATATAATGCTTTATTTGAGTTGTATCAAGATAGTATAATAAGTGGCTATGTTACAAATTAAAAACCTTAACTATGAAATTGGAGGAAATACAATATTAAAAGATGTCTCACTTTTCCTTGGAAGGGGAGAGAAGGTTGGGATTGTTGGGGTAAATGGTGCTGGGAAGTCTACACTTCTTAAATCTATAGTAGGACAAATCGAAAAGGATAGTGGAGAGATAAATATTGTTGGTACATTTTCATATCTCTCTCAGGAGATACATAATGAGATATGGTTCCGACACAAGGATCAGACCTTAACAATTGGTGAATATCTAATCCTTGATCAAGGGCTTGATATAGAGGAATGGGAGATAAACAAGTTTCTTAATAATTTGCATATGAGGGATAAGGATTGTGAAAGTATACTTAGTGAACTATCTGGTGGACAGAAAATTAAGGTTGAATTGGTAAGAATACTTTTAAAGAAACCAGATATTTTAATTCTTGATGAGCCTACAAACTTTCTTGATATTTCCTCTGCACAGTGGCTTATGAAATATCTCATAGATTACCCCAATGCAGTTCTAGTTGTTTCTCATGACCTTCGTCTTATGAATCGTGGTTTAAGTAAGATATGGTTTTTAAATGAGTTGAATCATAATGTGGAGGTTTACAAAGGTAATTATAATAAATTTCTTAAATTAAAAGCACAACAGGATGAATCTTTAGTGCGTGCAATTACTAATATTGAAAGGAATGCCAAGAGATTGAAGAAATCTGCAGAACAATTAGCTGGAAGAAAGACGTATAAGGAAGCGAAACGAGCCTCTAGACGTTTTGAAAAAGTTAAAGAGTTAAAAAAAGAGGTTAGGAATAAAGAACGGATGCTTGCCAAGAGTAAGAGGATGAAAATTAAACTTCCTACTCCACAGCGCTGTTCTAGGAGGGTATTACTGGTTGAGGGGATATCTAAGAGATATGGAGAAAATCTTGT
>DOZG01000077.1:655-5651 GCA_003518125.1 Patescibacteria group bacterium | reverse complement strand
TTGGTTACTATGCTCAGGAGTATGAAGATTTGGATTACAGTAAGAGTGTTCTGGAGAATGTATGTAATCTATCTACATTGAGTAGTTGGACTAATGAGTATTGGAGAAATTTTTTAGGTAGGTTTCTCATAAGTGGGGATATGGTGTATCAAAGGGTTGGAACTTTATCTGGTGGAGAGAAAACTAGATTGGCATTAGCTAAACTTTTTTCTCAGAATCTTAATGTTTTACTCTTAGATGAGCCTACAACATATTTAGATCCAACATCTCAGGAAATTCTCTTACAAGCTTTAAGGGAGTATAAGGGTACAGTTATTATGGTAAGTCATGAGCCCAAATTTGTAGAGGGGTTAGGGGTAGATATGGTTTTATTAATGCCAGAAGAGAAGTTTGTATATTACGATATCAGGTATCTTCAAAGGGTTGGTTTGATGTAAGGAGCCCCTCGAGTTCCTTTATGTGTTCTGTTGTAGTAATCTTACATCCTATATTTCTTAATTCTTTTATATCTTGTTCCTTATCTATACTATCTTTTGTTATCCATACTATATATCTATATCCAGCTTCTACACTGGGAATGATATCTGCAGTAAAACTATCTCCTACTGCGATTAGATTTTCAGGAGTTGAGTTTATCTTTTTGGAAGCATTGATCCATTCTGATGCATCTTTAGGCTCATTTAGGGGTATGTAGTGAGAATGTAAAATGGGTATATCTCCATATTTCTCTTTGTATTTGGATTTAAGATGATCCATTTTAATCTTAGTCCAATCTTTTCCTGAGTGTGTACATATTGCTACATTGGTAAATTGTAAGAGGGTATTAAGTAACTTTAATGTTCCCTCACATGGATCAGGGGAAAGAGTATAGATTTGGGAAACATTGTTTGAGAACATCCTTACTAGAGTCTTAGTATCCATATTTAATTTTAATGTATTTGAAATATGGGACAGTATAGCTGGGAATCTAGCTATAAAGTTAACATTCCCATTTTTATATTCTAGTACTTCAGCTTGATAGTAGGCCTGAGTGAAATCTTCTACATTAACTTGGAGATTATATTCCTTATTTATATATTTAACTATTTCAGTTGAGATCTCCCTATTCATATGTATCAACCATTTACTTGTATCTACTAATGTTCCATCCAGATCAAACACTATCCCTTCTATATAATTCTCTTCAAAGAACTCTTTTATTTTGTTACTCATGCTTATGATTCTACCCTATTTGATTAATAAAGAGTATATGATATAATCTTCGTGCTATTTGAGTGTGTGCGTTCTGCGTAACTGCTTAGAGTGTTAGATCTCCCCGTGTGGTATAGCCAATTTTATTTATTATTATTTACACAATATGGCAAAAAAGCTATTTGTAGGTAATCTTAGCTGGGGAATCAGTGATGAGCAGTTAAGAGAAGCTTTCAGTGCATTCGGTACTGTAGAAGAGGCTGTCGTTATAACAGACAGACAGTCAGGCAGATCCAAAGGTTTTGGATTTGTAACTATGTCTACTGAAGAAGAGGCACAGAAAGCAATCGAAGGACTCAATGAGTCAGAACTCGATGGCAGAGCTATCAACGTTTCTGAAGCTAGAGAAAGAACTGAAGACACAAGAAGCTTCTAAGCTGATTTTGATTCTAGGTTTAAAAGGACAGGTTTTACCTGTCCTTTTTCCTTATGTTATAGTGTGTGTATGAAGGAGGAAATTAAGAAAGAATTTAAGAAATATTCATCTAAAGGAAAAGCAACAATTCGTAGTAGATTCTTCAAAACAGGAAGAGGTGAATATGGGGAGGGAGACATCTTTATCGGAATTAGTATTCCAAACACAAAAGCTATAGTTAAAAAATATCAGAAAGATATTTCAATTAGGAACACCCTACTCTTTCTTAAGAATCCAATACATGAATATAGGTCTTTTGCATTGGGGGTACTGAGGTATAAATATTCAAAGGCAGATAAAAGGGGTAAGAAAAAGATAGTGGATATTTATTTAGAGAATGTTGAATATATTAATAACTGGGATTTAGTAGATTGTAGTGCACCTCATATACTTGGTGACTATCTTTTAGATAAGGATAGGTTTGTACTGTATGAATTAGCAAAGAGTGATCATCTATGGTCTCAACGAATATCTATTCTTTCTACTTTTGCTTTTATTAGGGTTAATGATTTTAAAGATACGTTGAAGATATCAAAAATGTTATTTAATCATAAACATGATTTAATGCATAAGGCTGTGGGTTGGATGTTAAGAGAGGTATGGAAGAGAGATAGTGATATTGTAGAGAAGTTTATAATAGAGAATTACAAAGATATTCCTAGAACTACACTCAGATATGCCATAGAGAGAATGGAGGAAGAAAAGAGACAGAGGTTTTTGAAGGGGGTCTTTTAAAAAGATTTAGTAAAGATGGATCTCTTTGTAGATTTGGTTTATATCAGTATATAAAGTTTTCTTCTCTGCCAATTTCCTATCAATATCTTTCATAACAATCTTCATAATCTTTGTTCCATCAATATAATTACCTGTACCATCTCTAAAGTGGGAATTAGTGAACTGTTTTATATTAAAAATATTAAACCAGTTTTCCTCATCAATATGTGATGTTATATACCAACTTCCATCACCATCTTGATATATTCTACAATGTAATCTCTTTCTACCAGGACCAAGCTTATGTAGTAATATTCTTCTGAGTTTGTAATTTTTTGAGAATATTTTGTTAACAATCTTTTTCCAAAATGGAAATATGTAACCACCTAAATTATATGATATTGCAAAATCACTTTTAAATGTTTCAGAAAAAGTTGTATTTGTATTAAAACCAATATTATCAAAAATATCCATAATTTGGTTAATAGTAATAAGATCTTTCCCAATATTATCAAGTTTGATTATCTCTTCCACTTTATCTACTTTGTACTCTCTTTCATAAAGTCTTTGCATCATATCAGAGAGACTCTTTTTGTTTAATATATCTGCGGTTTTTAATACAGTAACCTTGAGGTTAATATTACTATAACTTTTATTCTGAAAATGTTTCCGGTCATCTTCTGATCGTTCAATTACACTCCTTATGCTCATACTGATATATTACATAGAAATTGTTTATTTGTTAATAGACATCTGTTCTTTGGCATAGGCTGTAAGATTTTTTCTCTTTGCCCAAACCCTTTGAGTTTGTGTAAGTAGTTTTTTTCTGAGTCTAATACTTTTTGGTGTAACCTCTATTAGCTCATCATCGTTTATAAAAGCTAGTGCAAATTCTACAGTTAGTGGCATAGTAGCTTTAAGATTGATTTCTGTAACTTCTGAGTGTGACATACGTACATTTGTCTTTTTTCTACTCTTACATGGGTTAACATCTAAATCCTCTTTGTGGTTATTAATTCCAATTATCATCCCCTCGTACACCTCTGTAGATCCTTTGATGAAGAGTCTTCCTCTTTCCTGTATTGAAGTTAGTGCATATGCAAGTGAAGTATCAGTTTCTGTGGAGATGATGACACCCTTTCTAAATAGCTCCTCCTGTTTTTTGTAAGGTATGTAATCTCTAATATAGTTACTTATGAGCGCACTACCCTTAGTAGAGTTCATTAGTACTCTGTGAAGCCCTATTAAATTCCTTGTCAATATTTCATATGTAAAGGTACTCTGTCCATCAATAGTTTCAATATTTTTTAACGATCCTTTTCTTTCACTTACCTCTTGTGTAATTACACTAAGGTACTCTTCTGATGCAAGTATTACTAATTCCTCCAGTGGTTCACATAGTACACCATCAACTTCCTGTAAGATTACTTCTGGTTTACTAAGTTGTAATTCATATCCTTCTCTTTTAAGTTGTTCTACAAGTATTGATAGTTGTAATTCTCCTCTACCAGATACATAGTAGGTATTTTCCGTACTGTTTTCAATTTTAAGACCAATATTTAGATTACGTTCTTGGTCTAGTCTTTGTGCTAATTGTTTAGCAGTAACATACTCTCCTTCTTTTCCAGAAAATGGTGATGTATTTGCTTGAAACCTCACTCTTACACTCGGTGGTGTAATTTTTATCTTAGGTAGTATTTCTTCGTTATCCAGACTACATATAGTTGCACCAATATCTGTAGATTCTACTCCTGCAATTGCTACAATATCTCCTGCAATTGAGTTATTTATACTCTTCCAGTACAACCCTTTTTTAGTAAATAGTTCTTTTACTCTACCCTGTACTTTTTTTATCTTCCCAGTATCATCTTTTTTGAGTACTACTACTGGATCTTCTACACTTACTCTTCCTCTATTAATCTTTCCGATTAAATATCTACCAAGATGAGTATCGTACTCTAATGAAGTTATTTGCATTTGGAATGTTCCATTCACATCACCTTTTGGTACTGGCATATGATCTACTATTTCGTCTAGTATTGGTAATATATTACCCTGTGTACTATTTGCTACTGTTAGGTCTCCTTCTGGTAATTCTTTGAATATTTTACCTTCTCTCGCTATTGCGTAATATATAGGGAATTCTAATTGTTCCGTGTCAGTAGCTAATTCTAAGAAAAGATCTTGTACTTTACTTAGGGTTCTTTTACAGTTAGCCAATTTCTTATCTATCTTATTTATTATAAGTACAGGCTTTAAACCTAATTCTAAAGCTCTTTTAAGTACAAACTTTGTTTGTGGCATTACACCTTCTTGTGCGTCTACCAGTAGTAAGCAGCTATCTGCCATATTTAATGTTCTTTCTACCTCTCCACCAAAGTCTGAGTGTCCTGGTGTATCTATGATATTTATTTTAGTATTCCTATATGAAATTGAGATATTCTTAGCACTTATTGTAATACCTTTCTCTCTTTCTAACTCCCCAGTATCTAGTATTCGCTCTTGTGTCATTTCTTCCTCATTATCTCTAAAGAGGTGTGTTTGTTTCATAAAGGCGTCTACTAGGGTTGTTTTTCCATGGTCAACATGTGCTATTATCGCTACATTTCTAATATT
>DOZG01000077.1:0-628 GCA_003518125.1 Patescibacteria group bacterium | reverse complement strand
TTTTTTTGATTTTGGGTAATGTTTGATATAATAGCTAAATACCTAATTTTTATATTTGATATATGAAGCTTTTAGTATATTTACCTGCATTAAATGAAGGGAAGGGTATTTCTAAGGTTATTGACTCCATCCCAAAGAGTTTTAAGGGTGTTACTGATGTAGATGTATTAGTTGTTGATGATGGAAGTACAGATGATACAGCTGTAAGAGCTAAAGAGGAAGGTGCATATGTGGTATCGCATATAGCTCAGAAACATGTAGGTATGGCCTTTAGAACCGCTATAGAGTTCGTTAGAGAGGGTAATTACGATATACTTGTGAGTATAGATGCTGATAGACAGTTTAATCCAAAAGAGATTGGTAATGTAATAGATCCAATACTTAAAGGTAGTGCTGATATAGTGACTGGTAATCGGTTTAAGAATGGTATACCAGAAAATATGTCTAAGCTTAAATATTGGGGTAATGGAATGATGGCTAGGTTAATTTCTTTTATCTCTGGTCAGAAGTTTAGAGATGTATCTTGTGGTTTTAGAGCTTATTCAAGGAAAGCAATAGAGAATTTAAATCTTTATGGTAAGTTTACATATACTCAAGAAAGTATCCTAGATATGTCTTTTAAAGGTTT
>DOZG01000073.1 GCA_003518125.1 Patescibacteria group bacterium | reverse complement strand
TCAATCCAGGAACTGCAGGGTTAGCTCAGAATATGACCTCCCGAGTTGGAACTTTTTCCAAGAGTGGAAAGGTTGTAAAGATGGTAAGAATGAGTGGATGTAAGCATAACGAATACTAATAAATATTCAACTCAGAAAAGAGTAAAAAGATTATTGTAAAGAGGTGTAAAATAGAATATACTACAGGCATAAATTTTAAGGATTACTAATATCATGAAAGTCAATCCTGGAACTAGTGGCTTGGCCCAAAATATTAGCTCAAGAACTAACGGGATTTCGACAGCCACTAAAGTAGTTAAGGTTATTCAAATGACAACCTGCTCTCAAAATGAATACTAATTCATAAATGAGCAATAAATTGGGGGGAGATATTCCCCCTCTTCTTTATAAGTCAATATGAAGTTTGATATATCTAAACAAAAAGATATCGTTGGGTTATGGGGGATACAGGATTGGAGTGGTAATCCATCTCCTGGATGGTCAGAGTACTGTCCTACACATGACCACTGCTTTGCAGTAATGAACAAGGATGGAGAGATAGAAAGTTCTATAGAGCTAGAAAGGATTACCAAAAAGAAACATGACCATCGTATGTCAAAGTATATTGAGGATTTCTCCACCGTACTTCCCGAAGACTTTGTATTGGTCTGTGTAAATCACTATGCTGGAACCTCTTTCATATCAGAGAATGGTTTGTGGAGGGTTGAGAGTATGCCTTTTAATATCTCTGACTTAATAGTACAGACCAAAGCAATTGTAAATAGAAAAGAAAGAGAGACATATATATGTTCACACGAATTAGCGCATATTGGCTCTCTGTTACCTTTCATAGGGGATTTTAAAGAAAACAGTCTACTTATACATATTGACGGATTAGCTTCAGATTCTTGCTTTTCAGTATTTCAATACAAAAATGGTGAAATAGAGTATATACACCATGGATGGGAACCACTGGAGGTAGTCCAACTATTCGGCTTTAACGATCTAACTTGTGCTATGTTAGATTTAGATGACAACCACAGATTAGCTACACCTGGACGTCTCATGGGATATAGCTCGTTTGGGAAGTATGATAAGAAGATTAGAAACTGGTTAGTTAGAAATAGCTGGTATAAAGATTTTTGGAGCAATCCGAGCAAGTTTTTTGAGGATGTTAATAAAGAATTTGGATTAGACATTAAGGAGTTTGATTTAAAAAATCAGTTCTTCATGGATATCGCTGCCGTATGTCAAAAAGAATTTGAAGATGTAATATATGATTTAATTATTAAGTTTAAAGAACAAATCGGATGTACAAATCTTTATTTTTCTGGAGGATCCGCTTTAAATATTAATCTAAATACTAAACTATCTTTTTCTAATGTATTTGATGAGGTATATATTCCACCCTGTTGTTCAGATACAGGTTTGGCATTGGGAGCTGCTTGTATCATACAAAAGCTTAGAGGGGGAGATGTAAAGAAGCATTCTCCATTTCTAAATTCCATAGGATTGGAAAAGAAAGTGATTCCAAATCTTAGTGATGAAATAGTAGAAAAAATAGTTGATAGATTGTACAAAGAAGAGGTAATGGGTGTTTCTATTGGTTGTTCTGAAAGTGGACCTAGGGCTTTAGGGCATAGGAGTATATTAGCAATCCCCTCATCTAAAAGAATGTATACAAGGGTAAGTACAGAAATTAAAGGTAGGGAATGGTATAGACCATTAGCTCCTATCATTATCGACGAATTAGCAGAAGAGGTATTTCCCAATTCTACAAAGACTAATCTTTCGAGATATATGCTTTGTAATTTTGATATAAGTGAGAAATGGATAGAAAAAATTCCTGCAGTGGTACATATTGATAAGACCTCCAGAGCTCAAGTTGTATACAAGGAACAAAAGGAATTAGAACCGATATACAAGATACTGAAAAGAATGTGGGAGAAGTATGGGATACCCTGTCTAATCAATACATCTTTTAATGGTAATGGACGACCTATTGTTCATACTGATGAGGATGCAATATCTACTGCCAAAGAATTGGGGGTTGATTTTGTACTTGTTGATGATAAGATAATTGAGATTAATGATAATGCAAAAGAGGAGTAATGATATAGCTTTGGTAGCTCCCCCTTGGTGGTTAATACCTTCCAAAAATACAGGAACTGCTACAGAGCATTTAATCGAGGATTATGGATATAATTTAAGGGTGCAGGGGTTTAGCAGCACGATATTTTCAAGAGAGCAGGATTATACAGATATATATGATATATCTGATGTAAATAAGTACTCAAACAATTATGTATATGCCAAGGTGTCAAGGGTAGATAGGGCGTTTTTTAAAAAGAGGAATCTTCTCTTCTACTTGATATATATATTAAGAGTAGCGATAAAGATAAGGAGATTAGGAATAAAAAAGATTATTGTATTTCAGACATTTCCATTCTGTTTTTGGATAAAAATATTTAATCCTAGAAGTACTGTACTTTTCCATATTGGGAGTCATGAGCTTTCTAAGAGAGAGAACTATTTTAATTATGGATATATATCAGATAGTTTAGGGAAAAGAGTTTTTTCAAAGATTGATTATGTAATAGCTGTTAGTAAACATATTCAAAAAGGAATAAAGGAGAGATTCCCAATGGTTAAA
>DOZG01000027.1:3170-3475 GCA_003518125.1 Patescibacteria group bacterium | reverse complement strand
TATCTCAATATTATTGGTCCAGGTTGGCAGGTACCTATACTTAAATCTACGGCCACTATTACTACTCCTGTAAGTGATACAGATCGTATTTGTTATACAGGTATAGAGGGGGAGGTTGCAAGTGATTGTACAATTACAGATAGTGATGATGGTGTTGTTATCAGTACGGATACAATCTTAGAACCTTACAGTGCATTTACAATGGCTTTAGCTTTTCCAGTTGGTACTATTGAGAATCATGAGAGTAGTATATGGTTGGGTTATTTAATAGCGAATTTAGGTATATTACTTCCAATCCCTGTGAT
>DOZG01000027.1:0-3122 GCA_003518125.1 Patescibacteria group bacterium | reverse complement strand
ATTATACCTCACTATGACGCTCCTAAGGGCTTAGATCCTATGCTTGCTGGGTATGTGTATATGAAGAAGTATAACTCTAAGCATTTAACTGCATTAATTATATGGATGGCTGTTCAAGGATATATTTCTATCGAAAGAGAAGAGGAAAAGACATATCTTAACAAGGAGGAGAAGAGTATTGTTGGTGAAAAAGAGTATATTGTGAAGTTATTTGAGAGTATGTTTAGTAAAGAAGATAGGGTTATGGTTTCTAACATGCCAACTTCTTTTGTAAATAGGATAACTTCTATAGTTAGTTTGGTAAATACTCAAACAAGAAGTGAGGGGTATATTGATAAGGAGCGTGTTAATAAGAAAGGGGTGTTAAGTATATTAGGTATTATATTAGTTGGATTTTCCCTTTTTGTTCTCTTACCTATTCTCACTATTTATGCAGCAGTAGGTACTGGATGGGGGTTAATTATTAGTGGTGTAGCGATGGTTATCGTCAGCTCTAAGATTGATATTAGGAGTATAGAGGGTAATAAGTTGTATTACCAATTACTTGGTTTAAAGATGTATATTAATACTGCAGAAAAGCATAGGATAGAATTCCATAACGATCCTAAGAAATTTAGAGGAGTTTTTGAGACATTACTCCCCTACGCTATTATCTTTGGTCTAGAACAGAAATGGGCTGAAGAGTTTAAGGATCTTTATAAGGATACACAACCAGATTGGTATAGAGGGGACTTTAACACCTTTACTCCATATTTAATTAGTAGATCTATTAGTAGTTTGAATAGTGGGATTAGAACATCTAGTACAAAGGCCTACGGTAGTAGTTCGGGGTATAGATCTAGTGGATGGTCATCTGGTGGATCAGGATTTAGTGGTGGGTCTTCAGGAGGTGGTGGAGGTGGCTCTGGTGGTAGTAGTTGGTAATTGTCTAATTACTTTTTTATAGAATTCTCCACAATATACTCCAATGTGTTGGTTATTAATGAGATTTTCTATAGAGATATTTCCCTCTTGAAGTTTATCAATATTATTTGGTGTTAACTTTGTCCTAATGAGTATCCAAAGTTTATCTGTAATTAATCCGGTTATTGACACATTACTTTTTAACAATGACTTAATATCTTGTACAGAGAAAAAGTTGTAATGTGTATTTCCTCTTTCATCCTTGTGTTGTGGATGTGTATGCATATTGAATAGGTAGGATACCTCTATCTTTTTAGGTATTTTTTTAATATATATATCACTTTGTTTATATATAGATGAGTTTAGTATTACTTTCTTGCGGTAATAATCTTTTCTTGTGGGGTGTGGAGAATACTTTACACTGATATTACCTTTTGTAGTAACGGAATTATCACTTCCTGTTGTGATCGGGGATACTACTAAATCTCCATCTGCCCAATATATTGAGATGGCTCTTTCTTTACCATCTTGTAGTGTGTGTTTTTGGATTTTTACTATTCTATCCCAGAAGTCTTTAGGAAAGGAAATCTCTTTCGGAAGATTATATTCATTAGGGAAAACCTTGGCTTCTTTCCAACTTCTCATCTTGTTGTAAAGTTTGTAGAAGCTTGTTGTATCATTCTGCCCGAATAGTGTGTCAAATATTCCCATTAAACCTATTATACAATTTACTTGCTTTAAGTTTTTTGGTTAGCTTACTACCATCTGTGTCTGATTCTATCCAGAAGAGAGGTGTATTGCTAAAGAATTTATTTGAGAATTCATAAAGATCTTTATTATTAATTTTTAGGGCTTGTCGTATTGCTTTATCCAGTTCAAATACCTCTCGTTTTTCAATTAGGGGTGATCCTTTTTCTTCAGCATATGAGGTTTTGAAAGGCATTGTCCGTGGGAATATGTAAGCACTAATTTTAGATTCAAACCAAATTTTTCCTTCTTTACTATTTAAAAATCTTTTGATTTCTTTCTCAATTAGGTCATTTATACTAATGAGTATCTTATCAAAGTTTTTTGGTTGGGTTATTACTGTATATTCTATGGTTCTTTGCTTAAAACTTAGTCCAAAGTTATTAAACATATGGGCTGAGTATATTAAGCCAAGTTTTTCTCTAAGGTAGTCATGGGAGATTTTTCTCATTAGTAATCTAAAAAGGTGTTCTAATACCTCAGTTTTGTAATCTAGTTTTTTTCTTTTCTCTTGTACCATCAGTATTGATATACTTATACCCTCTATTTGTTTATCTTCAAAGTGATGAATTCTTTTACTGATAGAGATTGGGTTTTGTGGTGATATTGTTTTGTTAGTAGATTGGTTATACATATTAACAATCTCTTGTATCTCTTCTTTTTGGTTTGGTAGTAATTCTTTTCCTGTTTGTAGTGTGATGAGGATATTTTCTGGAATGAATTGTTTTTTGTAAAAGGTTTTTAGGTCTTGTGTGGATATTTGCTTAATACTTTTTTTCTTCCCTATTATCGTATGTGTAAAACCATTGTTTTCATTGTTGTAAAGGAATTTAGAAAATTGGAGGTATCTATCGTGTTTTTCTTTGTTTTTGTGTGATTGTTCTGCAAGTATTATCTGTCTTTCCTTTTCAATATATTTTAATATGTTTTCTACAGGGTAATCTAGTACAGATTTAATCCTCTGATTTATTCTGTTTGAGCCTTTTTCATTGCCGTAACAGTATATACACATATATTTTTTATACGTACTCGCGTTTGAAAAAATTTCTGGTTCATCTTTGTTTCCTGATTCAAATTCATCTATTTCAAATTTTGATTTGAGTAATTTGTTAGGATTTCCAATTATTATATGTTCTAGAAAATGGGCTGTACCATGAGGTAGATTATTAATTGTTTCAAAGCTACTACCTGCTCTTACTATTACAGAGAGGGCATAGTCTATACTAGATGGGTGTTGTGCATGAAGAAGTTTAATTCCATTTGGAAATTCATATATTGTATGTTTAATCTTTGTTAGGCTATCTGTGAATGTGTGTATTTTTTTCATATCTCTTTATTGTACATGAAATATCAGGGATTTTTAACTTTTACTGTTGGTTATTATCTCTTACAGCAATAACTATCATCCTCTTGTAATTCATCCCTAGAGGCCAGCATGTCATAAGGGTTAGTGTGTCTTCATCAGAGTATGT
>DOZG01000018.1 GCA_003518125.1 Patescibacteria group bacterium | reverse complement strand
ACTGGTCCTACTGGAGCTGACTCTACTGTTACTGGACCTACTGGTCCTACTGGTCCAGATAGTATGACTGGGTGGATTTCTGTGAGTGATTCATGGTCTTATGCTTCTACAACAACAATTACTGTGCCAAGTGGGGCAGGAAGTCTATATGAAAAAGGTGATAAAATAAAGTTTACTAATAATTCTGCAACAAAATACTTTTATGTGATTCTTGTTTCTGATGAACTTTTAACAGTAACTGGAGGAAATGAATATTCTGTAGAAAACTCAGCAATATCAAATATCTTAATTTCACATTGTGAATCTCCAACAGCTTTTCCTGATTTTTTTGATTGGACACCTTCACATACAGGATTCTCGGCAGACCCAACAGTTAAAGCAAGATTTAAAATTAGTGGTAAGATGTGTCATGTATATTATTGTTGTACTGCAGGGGGAACTTCTAATGCAACAACATATTACATAACATTACCAGTAAAACCCAAATCCCACACAGGAACTGTGAACTGGGTATATCCTCTACAATGTGTAGATAGTGGTTCATTTATAACAACACAATGGGGAAAGGTGAGAATTAAGGATAATGATATAAATGGATATTTTTACACTACTCCAGGTACAGGAACATGGACAGCTAGTGGAGCTAAATATGCAGATTTTGATGGATGGTACGAAATTTAATTCTTTTTCTGGTATAATTAAGATATGGAAATACCAGACTCACAAAGTGAGAAGCATGTTACTATTAGTATAAGTATGATAGTAAAAGACGAGGAAGAAATGCTTGGAAGAGCTTTGGAGTCAGTTAAGGAAGCAGATGAAATAGTTATTGCAGACACAGGAAGTGCTGATAATACTATAGAAATAGCCAAGAAATATACAGATAAGATTTATACAGAATATGTATGGAAAAAGCATTTTGCAGAAGCTAGAAATTTCTCCAAGAATAAGTGTACTAAGGATTGGATTCTTGTCATTGACGCAGATGAGCAGTTAGACAGTTCTTTTAAAGAAGTAAGAGCTGTGATTAAGAAGGCAGACAAACTTAATAAGGATTTTGTTTATTTCAAAGTAAAGGCCAAGAAGAAAAAGACTCTGTCTTCAGATAATATTCGTGCATTTAGAAATATTCCAGAAATAGAATGGAAGGGAGCTGCACACAATTATCTAGTACATAAGACACGAGGGAAGAATAAGGAAACCTCTTACTATTCCTCTTTAAGGTTGGGGTTTTATTATTCTCCAACTCATGCCAAATATCCAAAACGCACACTTGATATATTGGAAGATGCAGTAGCTAAAGATCCAAATTTAATTAGAGAGAAGTTTTATTTGGCACGAGAACACGCATACTTTAAAGATTACACTAAAGCTATATATTGGTTTGATGAATATTTAAAAAATTCTCATTTTAGAGGGGAGATAGCAGAAGCATATTTACAGAAAGCTAGATGTTTATGGCTACTTAGAAAGGGAGAAGAAGCACGAATTTCGTGTATGTATGCGATTATGACTAATCCAGACTTTAAGGAAGCATTAATTTTTATGGCAGAAATGAATTTTGAACCTAGAAAGAGTAAATGGTTAAAATATTCACAATTGGCAAAGAACGAGAATGTATTATTTGTTAGAACAACTGAAGAAAAAGGAAAAGATTATTATGACAAACTCTTTGAAACTAATAGAGATATGAGTAGGTACAAAGAAATCTATGAGAAAATAACAGAACTTGTTGAAGATAAGAGTGTTTTAGATATAGGATGTGGACTTGCAGAACTTTCAAAGTATATAGAAGATTATGAGGGTTTTGATTTTAGTAAGAAGGCAGTAGAAATAGCTAATAATAAGAATGTACGACTTGGAAATGTGTATGATATAGAGAATTATGTAGAAAAGGATGTTTATATATGTACAGAAGTTCTTGAACATGTAGAAGATTTACGACTTATTAAAAACATACCTCAAAAGAGCAGATTTATATTTTCTGTTCCTTCTTTTGCTGATGTTTCACATTTAAGAGTGTATGATAGAAATGCTATTAAGAAACTTCCTTTAAAGATTAAGAAAATATATAGGTTTAATTGGACTGGAAAGAAATGGAGCAGTAAGTATAAAAGTACCTCTAACTACATTCTTCTTGTTGATAGTTATACATTATAAATCTGTCTTTATTTTTGAAAAAAAACTCTTTTTAAGTTATCATATAGTAGAGGGGAAATACCTACTTACTTTGTTATAACTAAAATTAGTATAGGTATCATATGGCTGCCACAGAGAAGAAGATTGCAGACTTAGTAGCATTTACAACTCCTGCAGACGGAGACTTACTTGCTTCAGTAGATGTTTCAGATACTTCTCAAAGTGATGACGGATCTACTAAAAAGATCACACGAGCTAATTTTTTAGGAACTTTGTTTTCAATCGCTGCAGATACAGGAGATGATTTAGATATACTTCCTGCAAAAACTTTTTCAATACTTGGAGGTACTGGTATAGCTTCTGTAGCTTCTGCAACTAGAAAGATTACACTTAATATAGACGCTACAGTAGCAACACTTACTGGTACACAAACATTTACAAATAAGACTATAAATGGAGACGATAATACTCTTTCTAATATTGCGTATGACTCAATAAAGTCTACTTCAAGAACAGGTAATGATGTTAAATTAGTTACTGGAACAAAGGGAGCTGCTTATGAAGATGGTGTTTGGGATAGTAATGGAGATATGGTAGGACTTTTATCACTTGTAGGTGCTGGAAACGGTGTTACAGATGATACAACTACTATAAATGCTTTTCTTACTGCTAATGCAGGAAAGGCAGTTAGAATACCAGCAGGAGATTATTTAGTTACTGGAACCATAGCAATACCAGCGAATACAACTGTGTATGCTTATGGTGCAAGAATATTTGATAATATTACTCATAGGACTTTAGTTACTATGCTTTCTAACTCAAGATTGTTTGGTATGGAAATTGACGGTGCAGCAAGTGCAACTTATGATGCAGATGGAAAAGGCTTGTCTATAACTGGTACAGATGGATCAGAAGTTTATGATGTTATTGTAAAAGATGTATATATTCACGACATAGGCAATTATGGAATTGTATGTGATTATGCAGAGAGAGTTAATATAGAAAATGTAAGAATAGAAGATATAGGTTATTGTGGAATTATGATACTTTCTAGTTGGTATATAAATATTGACAGAGCATATATAGACACGATAACTCCAGGAAGTGCAGGAAATTGTTATGGAGTTGCATTTACTGCTTTTGATGATGCTGCTTATAGAATCACAAGGTATTGTACAATAACTAATTCGGTAGTTGCTAATTCAACTGTTTGGGAGGGAATAGATACACATGGTGGATACAATATTAGGATTGAAAACAACTTTATATATGGTTGTGCTGTAGGAATTGTTTTAAAAATGATTCCTTCTGCAGGAACTGCAAGATCTGCAGCAAGTCATTGTATAGTTAAAGGTAATACTGTTTATGGAGGTGGAAATATTGGGTGTTATATAAATGGAACAACTGATTTATATGCAAGAAGTAACATTATTTCAGACAATGTTTTTTATGAGTGTGGAGAGGAGGGAGGAGATGCAATAGATACTGGAGCAATAAACTTAGGATACACATACAATACAGTTATATCTAATAATATGATAGATAAGCCATATGGTTCTGGGATTATTAATAAAAGAAACAATTACGGATTTGTAATTACTGGAAATCTTATAAGAGATGCACAAAATAGTGTAGCAAACCAAACTGTTGGAATTTACAATTATGTAGATAATGTCGGAATAATATCAGGAAATCAACTTTATTATGTGGAAGCAGGACTTAATACTGATGTTGCACAAATAGGAATATATATAGGAGGTGATGTAGAGAATAATGTTACTCTTGGACCTAATGCCAATAACTATCAAACTCTTATAACTATGGCTGATGAAAGAGTTAATTATGGGCACTTAACAAAGCCGAGAGCTAGAGCATACTCAGCGGTTAATCAGCTTAATTTGGTAGATTCTACGCCTACACAAGTAGCACTCGGAACAGAGAATTATGATATAGGTACAAACTTTGCGTCTAGTACATTTACAGCACCTATAGATGGTTATTATAGATGTAGTGGACAGATTATGTTTTCTAATGTTATAGCTGATAAATTATATGTAGGACAAATTTATAAAAATGCAGCGTCAATAAGTGATGACTATAAACATTCAGCCCTTGCACAATCTCTTGCATGTAAACCATCTGTAACTGATTATTTATCTGCTGGAGATACAATAAAACTTTATGCAACAAGTTATGCAGATGCTGATACAGTAGATATAACATTAGGAACAAAGTATACATTTTTAGAAGTTGAGTTTATAGGGGATTAAAATATATAATTTTTTATTATTCAAAATATGAAAGTAAGTTTAAATAAGGAGGTTCCTAACTACCAAAAAGGAGTGGTTAAAGACGAAAAAGGAAAGCCTGTTATTATGAGAGATCTAATAG
>DOZG01000049.1 GCA_003518125.1 Patescibacteria group bacterium | reverse complement strand
CTCATAAACCCAGATACCGAGTAATCAACAGGTAATGTCCAATATATACCATGCCTACCTTCAGGTAAATGGTAATGAACTTCCTCAACAATATCTATACTAGCATCTTCATTAATTACAATCTCACTATTAAACTCAGAAATATACTCAGTATACTCCTGTGCAGAAATAGGAACTACAAATATACAACACAAAAACAGTAGTGCAATTAAAAAATGCTTTTTCATATACTTAATCTAGAATTTAATCTTTACGTTTTCTTTCTCTTCGTCAGTAGCTTCAAAAAATGGCATAGCCTTGTAACCCATAATCCCAGCAATTAAACTGTTAGGAAATACTGCAATCACAGTATTGAAATCTCTAACTGTACCATTGTAAAACCTTCTAGACTTTTGAATATTCTCTTCTAACCCCTTAAGACTTGTTTGTAGTTCTTTAAAGTTTTCATTAGCTTTAAGCTCAGGGTAGTTCTCTGCTACAGCAAAGATCTTAGTAATACCTGCACTCAACTGCTTCTCAAACTTCATCTTCTCATCTAAAGTACCGGCACTCATAGCCTTACTTCTCATTTCAGTAACCATCTTAAACGTCTCACTCTCATGTTTTGCATATCCCTTAACAATCTCTACAAGATTTGGGATCATATCATATCTCTGTTTAAGGAATGTCTCTATATCTGCCTCAGCCTCATTAACAACAAGCTTCTGTTTAGCTAATTTATTGTATAGGGATATTAAAAACCCTATCACAATTACTATTACCGCTATTATCACAACTGTAGTAACCATATATATAAATATTTAAATTAATATTAAATAATATATGGTTTTAGGAATAGTTTCAATAACCTTTAATCAATACCCTCACCAGTTCGAAGTAATCCAATCTTTTTGAGAAATGCAATTATCTTTTTAAACATACATATTTGTAATTAAATTAATTCTTTAGATTGAATAATAACATATTTGACAGTAAGATATACATCCTGTAACGTTTAATCAGGGAACATTAATACAGTTAAGCGGCTGGGTAGTGACAAGCACACTACTACGAGGAAGGAGCTATCGAAATATCAGCGGGCACTCCTAGGATATATTACTATCCTGAAGATTACCTACAAATATACAAAAAGGTAATTGGTAATTTCCCAAAGTTTAATAATAAGTTGTTTTAATATAGTAACTATGTGTGGAATTGTCGGATATAGTGGGAAAAAGAATTCAGTCAAAATTGTACTAGAGGGACTCAAAACCCTTGAATATAGAGGATATGACTCCTGGGGTATAGCTGTAAGAGATAAAGGGAAGTTAAAGATATTCAAAAAGATAGGAGAAATAAATACTAAACTCTCAATGCTACCACTGCCTAAGACTACATGTGCGATAGGACATACTAGATGGGCTACTCACGGTGGTGTAACCATAACTAATGCACATCCCCATACATCAATAGGTAAAGATTTTGTATTAGCACAAAACGGTATTGTGGAAAACTACGGTATTCTAAAAGATATGTTAGAAAAAAGAAAACATAAATTTGTTTCTCAAACAGATACAGAAGTAATTGTAAGATTAATTGAACAACAAATACCCAAAACATATACCCTCAAGGATGCAGTAAGAAAAGCCTTTAATATACTCCAAGGTAGAAATACAATAATCATACTAGACAGTAAAGAAGATGACCATATTATCGCAGTAAGAAATGGTTCTCCCTTAATACTCGGTGTAGGGAAAGACGAAATCTTCCTAGCTTCTGATGCACTAGCTTTTACTAAATATACAAAAGATGTTGTGTTTCTTGATAATTTTGATTTAATAGAAATATTTGGTAATAAATTTAAAATATACGATGCTAAGACTGGAAAAGAAAAGAAATACAAAGTTACAAAACTTATTAGTAAAACAGAAAATATATCAAAAGGTAGATACAATCACTTCATGCTCAAAGAAATTGTTGAGCAGAGAGATTCCTTACTTAGAGCTGTTAATCACAAACTTAAAGATCTAAAGCCATTAATAGATGCTATTAGTAACTCAAACAGAATATATGTTACAGGTGCAGGTACTGCAGGGTTCGCATCAGGACAAATTGCGTATTACCTAAAAAATATTTCTAAGGTGGATAGTATAGATATCAAATCTTACGATTTTCAATCATACTTACCAATACTCAAAAAAGAAGATTTAGTAATTGCTGTATCCCAAAGTGGAGAAACTGCAGATACAATAGAGATCTTAGAATATGCTCAAGGGTTAGGTTGTAAGATAGCCTGTATTGTTAATGTAGAAGGTTCTACTATACACCGTATGTCTGATCTGAAATATTTAATTAACGCAGGTCCTGAAATATGTGTGGCCTCTACTAAGGTATTCACATCTCAGTGTGTATTTGGGTATTTACTGGCTAAAAGTATAGTAGGAGAGTATAGGGGAGCCAAAACAGAAGTTAAAAAGCTAAGTGAAAATCTCAAAAAATATTTCACAGAGAAAACTTTTAAACATATTAAAAACTTGGTTAAGAAGATAAAACAAAAGAATCATTTTTTTATACTTGGTAAAGGTCAAAATACATTTATTTCTTTAGAGGGAGCATTAAAAGTAAAGGAAATCTC
>DOZG01000088.1 GCA_003518125.1 Patescibacteria group bacterium | reverse complement strand
TTTTTAATTGTGTTATTAAATTTCTTTTCTTCATCTTCAATTACTTTGAGAATATATTCTTTCTTCTCTCCTAATTGTGGATATATTTCTTTAAATTGTTCAATTGCGATATTAGCAACCTTTTTAGTAAATAATCCTTCTATATTCAATTTCTTACCATGTCTTACTGCTCTTCTAATGAGTCTTCGTAGGACATATCCCTGTTGTGACTTAGAAGGGAGTACTTCGTCCATTACAATCCATGTAGCAGCTTTAATATGATCAACGATGATTCTTTGGGATTCTAAAATATCTTTCTTGGAAAGATCTCTTACTGTTTGAAATATTGGTTTGTAAATATCAGTTTCGAATACACTATTTACATTTTGTAGTATTGCTGTAAGTCTATCTAATCCTCCACCAAAGTCTATATTATATCTTCCTAGTGGTTTGTATTTACCATCTTTAAGAAGGTATTCCATGAAGACGTTGTTACCAATTTCTACTAACTCTCCACTATCTATTTTATAAAATATTTCACTATCTGGCCCACATGGTCCTCCAGCAGCTAATTCCCACCAGTTTTCTTCTTTGCCTATTGGTTCTATTCTCTTTGAAACCCCTACATTAGCCTTAATGCCATATGACTGGAATATATCTTTCCATATTTCAATGGATTCATCGTCTTGTGGTATTTCACCTTCTCCTTCGAATACTGTTGCATATATTTTGTTAATATCTAAACCTAATTCTTCAACAAAAAACTTAACTGTAAGGGATATAGCTTCTTTTCTGGAGTAATCATTTAAAGACCAATTCCCGAGCATCTCGAATGTAGTGCAGTGGAAATTATCCCCTACTAGATCTATATCCCCTGTTCTAAGACATCTTTGGGAATTTACTAATCTTGTTCCTTTAGGGTGGGTTTCTCCTTTGAGAAAGGGGACGAGTGGAAACATTCCGGCATTAACAAAGAGTACCGATGGGTCATCTTCCGGTACTAGTGGTGAACTTGGAATTTCTTGGTGGTTATTGTCTTTGAAAAATTGTATGTATCTCTTTCTGATTTCTTTGTAGGTAAGGTTTTTCATATGAGAGATTATATCAGAAATCTAGGTGATTGGTTCAGGAGGTGTGTTAGTGGTGTCTTCCTGAATTTTTTTATAGAGGAGTTTTAGATCATCTTCAGTATCAGGCTCTGTTTTTACATTAAGTATAGGTGGTGTAGTAGTTTCTGGTTCAGGGTCATTATTGAGCGTTTCTAGTTTTGAGAATATCTGTTCATCATCAACAATTGGATTCTTGTTAACAATGCTCTCTACTGTATTTGTTGGTGTCGGTGGTGTGAGTGTATCATCTACTTCTGATGTGTCTTCATCCTCTTTCCATACTTTAACTAGCACAAGTGGAATTACTAAAGCGAGAATGAGTAGTAAGAGACCTCCACCTACCACATATGTTATTAATTTACTTATGCCGTATCCAAAGAAGTAGAATTTGGTAGGGTCTTCTTCCTCTCCCTCAATGCTGAATGTCCAGCTCTTATTTGCTTCAAGCTCTTCAGAGTCTGTAAAGGATATTTCTACCTTGTGTAATCCTAATTCAAATTCGGTTTCAGTTTGGTAAATGAGTGTGTATTCTGATTCTGACATTTTGTTGAATTTCACTAGTGTGAGAACATCAGTACCATCGACTTCTATTTTGATACTGTCTTCATTAATTTCTGCACCTTGACTTGCAAGTAGTGAAGCTCTAATTGTAACGAGTGTGTTAGTGATATTATCCTTACTTGTAGGGGAAACGTTTATGATTTGAGGATCTGGAAGTTGTACACTGTCGTCTGGCATATCAAATTCTTCACCAATGATATCGATTAATGGTGATATGCCTTGTCCGGTAAGTACAGGGTCTTGGTTATCTGGGGCTTTTATTATGGCTTTGTATGTGCCAGCAGATATATCGTTCGTATCAACTATATATTCTTCAATATTGTATGCAATACTTTTATTTACACTGTACCATTTATTTTCATCTTGTAGACTACGTGCTAAGTAAAGTTCGTAATGAGTAATTGCATTTCTGTCTGATGCTGCCCATTTAACGGTAAGAGGTTCACCCTGTGTTATGGTTAGGGCTTCCCATGGTGAGAGTATGGTAACTCGTGGGATATCATTTTCTGCAGGATTTACACTTACTATCCATGATTGGGATCTAAGGTGTTTGCTATATCCATCGTGTATAAATACATTAGCCAGGTAGCTTGCTGGTTGTGATGTACTTCCTTTGAATTGAATTTTAAGATTACCATCACTTCCATCATTAATGACAGTATATTTAATCCAATCCTCATTTGGTGTAAAGGAGAATACATAGTTAATCATATCTCCTTCGGAATCTGTAGCGGTAAGAGTATATTCGTAAGCTATTCCTGTTTCGATATCTTGTGACGGAGTCGAGTCTACTGGGGATGATGTAAATTCGGGTGCATTATTATTTGCTACTACTCTTACCCCTTTTATATCATATGGGCTACTTATCACACATGCAGAACTGTAACTTCCTTCTGAAAGTGTTCCAATTATTTCATATGCTTTAGATGTAGTAGGTGTAAATTCAAATGTCTCTGCAATTTCTTG
>DOZG01000017.1 GCA_003518125.1 Patescibacteria group bacterium | reverse complement strand
TTCGAATAATAATGTTTTCTATGTCGATTTAACTATGGAGCCTGTATATTGGGTAGCTAATAGTTCCACTATAGAGAAAACTGTGTTTAGACAAGCTGTAATCACTACTCAGGGTTTGACATGGTATTAAGTTATTGTTACATTAGAATATGGTAAAGAAATTTTTAAAAGCACAGGCATTAGCGATAGTAATGGTTGTATTAGTGATCTCGTCAATAATAGGAGTAGCTTTGTTTTCTAGGATGAGTAAAGATCGTATGTCTGCGATAAGCCAACAGGATTCTACTTTGGCACAAGAACAGGCTGATGCAATATTAGATATATTTGCAGGAGCTGATATTGTAACATTAGAGGGAGTATTGGGTGTAGCAGAGACAGATTTTGACAAAATTAGTGAGATGAAGGAATTCCTTGAGGATATTGGTGTTGATGTTGAAGTTTTACCAGAGGAAGATTGGTGTGAGGGGACAAGTAATTCCCATATTCATATTTCTCTGGATCAGACAGATGAGAATGATTTTATTGAAATTCAACCGGGTTCAGTTAGGGCGTATACACTTGATGATGCTATTGCTAATCCAGGTTGTCAATTAAATATGCGTTTTAGATCAATTGGTGATACTGCAGTGTTCGTTATCAAGTCAGTAACAAATACAGGAGGTGTTGTTTCAGAGGTAAATGAGAATTACTGTATTACCAATGTGGAAAGTACAACATGTGAAGATGTAGAGGATGTAGAGTATGAGGATTCTTTGGATAAAGGTATGATATGGGATAGTGGTTTGAATGCGTATATGAAGGATTCTGGTTCTATTGATCTACCTACAGCAATATCAAATGGTATTGTAGAGATTCGTATTCTTCCCATATCTGGTACTTTGGGTGTAAGTAATTCTTTAAGTACAGAGGAGTGTATAAATAAAGAGTTTAGATCAATGAAGGTGGCAGCACAGGTTACTTGTAATGGTTCTTACAGGGGTAAGCAGATGTTTCTTCCTGGTTCTGGTAATTTAGGTTACTCTACTCTCTTTGATTATGCTATCTATGATGATGGGTTGTTTCATCCTTAATTTATTTATTCGTTTTTACTATGGATAATCAAAAGACAGTACTGATAGTTGAAGATAATGAGACATTGCAGGGTTCATATTCAGAGGCTTTAGAGTCTGCAGGGTATTCTACCTTAGGGGCTTTGGATGGTTATCATGGTTTGGATTTAATGGTTAATAATCTTGGGAAGATAAGTTTGTTACTTCTTGATCTTATGATGCCTGGTGTAGATGGTTTAGAGGTACTTAGAACAGTAAAGGAGAATGAGGAGAAGTATGGTAGTGTACCAATAGTTATACTTACGAATATGACTTCAGAGAATGTTATTAAAGAAGCTTTTAGTTTAGGAGCTACATCGTATTTAGTAAAGACAGACTTAGATTATGAAGGATTGATTAAGGAAGTAGATAAGTTTTTGGGGTAATATAGATGAAAAAGAAAACTGCTCTATTGGTCGGAGGGATTATCTTGTTAATCTCGCTATGCATGGCTACATTAATATATATTAGAAGTTTTTCTGAGGTTAATAAGTATGAAGATCTTTTGGGAATTTGTACATCTAACTATGAATCAGGTGAGCTCAAAATTACATGTAAGGCTTTTATAGAATCTGTTTCCGAGGGTAATAGTGGGAATACTTGTTTTGAATTCTTAATCATATCTGATTCTGATATTTCGAATGAGTTTACGATGTGTGAGAATTTATCCAGTATAGAGTGGAGTAATCCTTATGATGACTATAGTAGGCCTATACCTGTCGATTTAGAGCTTTCGTATAGGATTGGACTGTTCTCTAAGTATGTACTTAAAGATATAAAAATGTCATTGATGAGTGATGAGGTTCTTTTGGGTCATCTTTATAACACGAATAATCCTAATATCACTCAATCTAATGTTCGTATTAAAGCTAATGAAGATATTATAGATAAGGGTTATTATTCGACTAGAGAACAGGGGATGGAGGAAGATAATTTACTGGTTCTTATGAATGTTATTATAGAGGAGGTTTTAGTTGATGGTGATTGTATTATTTTTCATCTAATCACTTCTATTAACGATGAGAGGGTTAAATTAGAGGTGAGTACAGAAGGGTTTGGGTATATAGATAGTAGCGATTCTGAGAGATCTTCCTTGGATATATCTATATCCAATATTAATATCTTGGATACTGGGAAGATATATAATGTAATGTTTACATTTGATCCCAATGATATTGTGGTAGAAGAGTATGTGAATTCTTTGCTATTGGATGAGGAAGAGTATTTTGTAGTAGAGGATTTGGAACTTAACTTATTGATAGAACATTAAGATGAGGTTATTAAAATTTTTGAAAGCAATAGTTCTTACTATATCTTTCTTTTCAATCTTGATTTTGGGGAGTTATGTTTTTAAGAATAATGTTTTGGGTTATAGTTGTACAACTTTAGGATTGTATTGCCAGGCACCTGATGGTAGTTATATACAAGATGTTTGGTTAGATTTTGGATTTTGGTTTGAGGGGGAATTCGTCACCCAATGTATCTTTCGAGGAGCCCGTTTGGAGTATATCTGTACTGGGGATGATTCGGACTGTAATGGGGGTTTGGAGTATTACCTTACATATGAAGCTTGTGACGCACAAACAGACTTACTAGTCGCTGGTTGCTGTGGTTCTACTGATCCTACCCCGGATCCTGGATGTACCCCCGGCTGTGGCTCATGTAGTGCTGGTACTTACTCTACTTCTCCTCCAGTTGGTTATGGTACCTCTGGAACATGTACTTATACAAAAGCGGATTGTACTACAGAAACTAGGAATTGTTACTCCCCTTGTAATATAGGTGATTGTACAGACTACGGATACCTAGACTCATGTCCAGAAGGAGAAACATGTAGAGAACTACCTGCAGACTCCTTACTTGTAACTGACCCTATCTATCCTGGATGCCCTACTGAATATGAAACAACATGCTACAGTATTAATGCTCCTTCCTCTGAATTAGATCTCATAATCATTCCCGGTAACTACGATTCTGTATTAACATCATATGCTAAAAAAGACCCCTCTCCCCTATTCTCTAAAATCATCAAAAACATATCTGCACAAGAACCCGATTCAATACTAGGATTTACATCTACAACACACTCTGGTATTAATTTAAACAACCCTATTAAGATATGGGCAGAATTCTCAGACATAGATGGTACAGAAGACATTATGGCTATATATGTATGGTGGTCTGATGATGGTGTTTTTACTACACCAAACCGAATTGCAGATCCTACAGAAGGATTACCTGTTAAAGTTGAAAGTGAAGATAATTGGGGCATTATGGTAAGAAGAATAGATGGTAATTGGTCTAAGGTATATGCTCCACACATTAGTGCAACTAATACAGCATGGGTTGAGATAGGAGGTATAGGTAGTGAATTAAATCCAATACTAGCAGAAGATGGGGTATCTCCGATAGTGGAGATATATACTCTTGAAGTAACAGATATCCCTGCTGATAGTCGTGTAGAATTAGAATTTCTGATGAACTTCTTAGATGATAGTTCATCTGTAACTGAAGGAGAGTATTTCTTATGGTCTTTAGCAAACGATGTAGATGGATTTCTACCATTTGAAGAATATGAAGAGGTTGAAGATATAATCATTGATTACGACCATTGGGAAGATAGCACAAAAGATTGGAATATAGACTTAACACAACCGGTAATATTAAATAATGAAGTAATAACCGAGGTCAATGAGGAAATAATATCTGTTAGTTTTAATGTTTCAGATAATCTAGGGCTATCATATGTTAGACTAGACGCTTGTAGAACAGGTGGTGTTTCTACAGATGACCTTACTTCTTCACTCAATGGTACTCCCTATATACTATCCACTTGTGCATCACAAAAATTATTCTCAAATATAAATAATATTACTAGTGGTACAGACTTACTAGGAAGTAAAGGTTCTATTCTAGGAGCATCTTCTTACTCTTCTGCCGGTTTAACAATAGATCTAAATGGAAATGAAGGAGGTGCTATTACATTCTGGATAACTGCTATGGATCTAGCAGGTAACTATACTCAAACCCCTATCATCTATGAATTAGGAGAATGGGTCATGACTACAAACGGTTTAGTGTATGGTACTAATGGTGTAAGCTCCACAACTAGGAATATAGAGGATGGTGTATGGGATCCTCTATCCAAACTTTCCAACTACGGATTTGAAGAACTCTATGCTGATTTAACAGATGAAGTACTTCTTGGAGGTAGTAATACTGCTGTTAATCTTCTAGAGAAATTGGTCAAATACAATGAGAATAAGTCTTTTAAAGCATCCAACTTCCCAGGAGTATATATAAACTCTCCATATACAGAACTCCTTATAGCATACAATGTTAAAAAGGAAAATCCTTCATTAAATTATGGAGAAACTACAGTTACAACCATCTCTGGTCATCTTACAGACCTTTTTAGTGAGACTCATGATTACTACATCATAAACAATAATGAAGATGAAGATACTAAAATAGACTCCTTTGTATGTGATGGGAAAGGACTAATAATTGTAAATGGTAATGTAACTATTACCCCTGATATTACGAATAGTACTACTTTAGATGCGTGTATAATACTTGCTTCTGGGGATATTACAATACAACCAGGGAGTGATAAGGAAGACTCAGGAGCATTCGGATATGACCTACTCCATTCCTTCCTCATTGCAAATGGAGAGATTGTAATAGAAGAAGACCTTAATAATGATGGACTACTTGTAGAAGGAGGATTAGTAGCATTTACACCCAACCTTAGTAGTAGTAGTGCAATTGTGAATAATAGGGAAATAGGATTGGTTAGTAGAAACATATACCCAGTGTTAGTAGTAAATAATAATGCTAAGTACGGTTTACTTAGTAGAACTCTGTTTGGATCACAAATTGATGTGTTTAAAATTGAGGTGGGTTTTAAACCTTTCTAAATTCTGTTAATATGTATAACATAATTTAAACTGTCTCGGTTATGGCTAAACTGCCTGATCATGTAGGTATAGACTTCGGTACACACTCCGTAAAGGCTGTTGAACTAAAAGGTATAACTACAACTTCTCCTCAACTTGTCAATTTTGGGAGTCAGATTACTCCTAAGGGAGTTATTAA